>NZHT01000092.1 GCA_002691385.1 Flammeovirgaceae bacterium
CTTCACAGGTACGGTAAAAGGTATTGACAATACGATGGTAGGTTTATCGAATGTGGATAATACGAGCGATGCCAACAAGCCCGTTTCCACAGCTACAAAGACGGCACTAGATTCAAAAGCATCTCTAAATGGATATAGAGAGGGAGCATTATTATATGCAGGTAGCGATGGTAAATTAACCTCACTAAACGCAGGAACAGCAGGACAAGCATTAGTGATGAATTCAAGTGGAAAGGTCCCAGAATGGGGTAGTGCTGCTGCTGCTAAGGGGGGATATAGAGAGGGAGCCTTTTTATATGCAGGTAGTGATGGTAATTTAACTGCGCTAAACGGAGGAACAGCAGGACAAGCATTAGTTATGAATTCAAATGGAAAAGCCCCAGAGTGGGGTACTGCTGGTGTTGCCGAGGGAGGATATAGAGAGGGAGCATTATTATATGCAGGTAGCAATGGTAAATTAACTGCGCTAAACGGAGGAACAGCAGGACAAGCATTAGTTATGAATTCAAGTGGAAAAGCCCCAGAATGGAAGGCTGCTGCTGGTGGAGTTGCAAAAGATGGATATACAGCGGGAGACTTTTTATATGCAGCTGACTCTAGGGATAATGAATTAATCGTACTAAGCGCAGGAAGAGCAGGACAAGTATTAACGATGAAAGATGCAAAAACCCCAGAATGGAAGGATGCTGCTGGTGGAGTTGCTAAGGATGGATACGCAGCTGGGGACTTTTTATATGCAGATAGTAGGGGTGAATTAACTGCACTAAAAAAAGGAGCAGCTGGACAAGCACTAGTGATGGATGCACGTGGAACAGCCCCAGAATGGGGTTCTGCAGGTGTTGCTAATGGAGGATATACAGCTGGAGACTTTTTATATGCAAGTAGCAGGGGTGAATTAACCACACTAAGTGCAGGAAGAGCAGGGCAAGTATTGGTGATGAAAGATGCAACAACCCCAGAATGGGGTAGTGCTAATAAACCTTATTCTATTGGTGATTTTGTCCACGGAGGTATTGTATTTTGGGTAGATGAAACTGGACAGCATGGACTTGTTTGTGCAAAAGAGGACCACAGTGCAAGTGTAAGATGGTTTGGTGGGACAAATGGAAACACACAAGCTAAAGGTGATGGTGTTTATGCAGGAAAAGCAAACACAACAATAATAATAGCTGCTACAGTATCCATTGGAGATGATAATGTTACATATGCTGCTCGTGTTTGTAATGAATTACAAGTTACAGAGGGGGGCAAAACTTATGGGGATTGGTATTTACCTTCAAATCACGAACTGAATTTAATGTATCAAAATTCGAGAACTATAAATACCACAGCAGGAAATAATAGTGGGAGTAATTTGGCAAGTACCTATTGGAGTTCCAAGGAGATCGATAACGATAGCGCGTGGCTAATTAATATGAGTACTGGGAACGGGGCCGATACCAATAAGGCTACCAATAGCAAGGTGCGTGCAGTTCGGGCTTTTTAGTTCTTTAGCAAGTTATATTTGTTTCAAAAAAGCATTAATTGCCATTGTATTATAGCATAATATAACCTATGTATTTTCACAAGGAAATTAATTCAATGTTTTAATAAAATAAAGGTCAGTCGTTCGAAGTTATCAATTAAACTTTTGGAAATTTATGACAAAAGAAAGTCAAATCTGGATTATAATGTAATGTCTTTTTATATTCTCACGATAGATTAATCATTATTTAGACATCAGACAATTTTTTCAACTAACTTATTTTATAGTCGAAAAATCTTTTATCAATTTGACTTCTAACTCTTTCAATTTTTATTCCAGAATTTCTGTTTATAGTATTAATTATCGAACTTCTCCTGGTTTTAATAGTGTCATAGCTATGATGTGATATGCCAAATATTTCATCTAATTTTTCTTTGGAAATGGTCTTTGACTGTTGATCTTTTAATTTATTTTCAATACTTTGAAATTCCTCTGTTAGAGTTTGTGATATGCTAGTCATACTATTTGAATAATAAATCTTTTTTCTTTTGGTAAAATAAAAAATTACTATACCGATTAATAGCACACATATGACATAATATAGAGATTTGCTTTTAGGTTTTGGTTTGTATAATTCAAAGTAGTCTTTACTTAATAATATTGACCCTGAATTGGCATCAAAAGATTCTATATTCCCGTGCTGATCTCTGTAATTAATTGTAGAATCTATGATATAGTGGTATGATATCCCATTAACGGGTTTTAATAAATCTGTTGTAGTAGTCCCCTTAAAAGAACCTGCAATTTTGTCAAAAATTCTCCACTTAGTATCACCATCCTCCTGATAATATCCATGTAAAGAGTATAAATCAGAATCATAAATATAGTTTCCTCTAAAAAAGCCAATTTCAGTTTGGAATAAAAGTTCTTGAGAAGTACTTATGAATTTATTTTTTTGTAAATATTCAAAGTTTTCTAAATTTATTTCCCCAAAAGAAAACTGTATTTGTGTGTCAAGTTTTGTTGTTTGAAAGTCTGAAAAATGACTTAGAAGAACCATTATTTTATTACCAATTTTCCATGAATTATAAACTTTTTTTGAATCGAAAGGGTAGTATTTTATTTCTTTAGTTCTCCAAAGCTTAGATGGATAATCGAAATAAAGTAACTTAGAAGACGAGTTAAATAGACCCTGTCCACCATAACTATATAAAGTATCGTTATGAAGGAATAAATGCCTGTTAAAATTATGCCCTGAAAAATTGTGATTTGAAATTTTAGATACTTTAGGAATGTCCCCTAGATGGATTTCAAACAAATGAAGAGTTTGGTTAGGGTTATAATAAAGTGTTGAGTCATTTTTAAAAATAATACTGCTAAAAAAATACAACTCAAAATTTAGTATTTTTTCATCTATACCATATGATTTGATTTGATTGTGTATTTCTAATGTATCAATGATTCTTGGATATTGAGCAAACCCTCTGGTTATAAAGGACAATAAAAATATTAAAAAAAATATTTTTTTTAATTTCATAAGTTATTTATAAATATTTGGTCAAAGTGAATATAATTACTTTTCTATAGGCAATAGTTGCTGCTATAATTTCTGCAATTGTTTATTAAGATGAGTAAGGTTCTTTGATTCAATGAGATTTTAAAAATGCTCATAATCGGTTGGTTAAAAATTAAAAAAAAGGCAATTTAAAACATGAATCAATCAAATGGCAAAATTTATTAAATAAATATAAAATTTTTTGAATGTTAGTTTTTTCTTTTCAAAATTGTCTATTTTTTATTAAGAATATTTGTTTGAGTCTTTTTTTTAACTCTAGAAGGGGGATTATGTACTAAAAATGTTATTTTCTAATTATTTATTTAAGGTGGTCTCTCTCAAGATTATTTCGGTAGATAAGGTAATAGACTTTGGTTCTACAAATGTATCTTTAGAGTGAACTTCTTCCAATAATAACTCAGCAGCCTTTCTCCCCATGTCATTTCCATTTTGCTTAATAGTGGTTAATGAAGGTGAAATAAAAGATGAAAATTGCCAATCAGAATAACCTATGATAGCTACTTCTTGTGGTACAGATATATGAGCTGCTTTTAATGCTTGTAAAGCTCCCACTGCAGCAATATCATTGACGGCAAATATTCCGTCGAATTTCATTCCTCTGTCGAGTGCATCATTGATGATTTTGAAATTTTCTCGAGCATCTTCATCACCACAACGCAATATTTTTTCTCTACTAAAAGGGATAGCTAAATCTTGATGAGCTTGAATAAACCCACGCTTACGTTGCTCGCTCAGCATCAAACCTTCCGGACCCGAAAGATGAATCAATTTTTTCTTCCCAGATTGGATTAAATGTTTAGTTGCATTATAGCCACCTTCGAAATCATTAGAAAGGATTTTACTCGCATCAATGGGTACATCACGATCAAAAAATACAATGGGAATGCCTTTATCTTGAATTGCTATAAAATGGTCGTATTGAGTAGTGTTTTTAGACACACAGGCCAAGATACCGTCTACCCTGTGATTGAACAATGCTTTACTATCGAGAATTTCACGGTTAATACTTTCATTGGATTGGCATATAATAATATTATAACCGTTGGAATAAGCGATGTCCTCAATGCCACTGATGACAGTGGAAAAGAAAAAATGCACCAGCTCTGGTAAAATAACACCGATAGTATTGGTTTTGCTATGTCTTAAGCTTAGAGCCAAGGCATTGGGTTGATAATTGAGTTCTTTTGCTAATT
This sequence comes from Flammeovirgaceae bacterium, assembly GCA_002691385.1. Classification (GTDB taxonomy): domain Bacteria; phylum Bacteroidota; class Bacteroidia; order Cytophagales; family Cyclobacteriaceae; genus UBA4465. The sequence goes on from NZHT01000092.1 coordinate 4,235, forward strand.
TTTGTACACGAGCTCTGGTTACCGCACTGATTTCAGGATTGTCTTTAAGGGCACGTGAAACTGTACTGATCGAGATATTCAATTCTCGGGCTAAATCTTTTAATGTGACGGCTTGTTTCATTAAAATTTATCATTAACTCCATTGAAAGGAAGAGGCATGATTGGTAAAATATAAATGTCTAAAATTATGATGCATTAAGATAAATATAACTACTATATTGATTCTTTTTTGTATTAAAATAGCTAATTCCAATCAAAAAATGACTCTTTCATCGGCTAATTCAAAAAGTATAGTCATGCAATCGATTGCGATAATAAATATGAATTAGCATGATTATCAATGAATGAATTTATTATAAATTTATACCACAAAGAATAATAACTCTTATTTTTTCCGTTAAAATATGCTCAAATGATTTTTTTTCGAAGTATAGTACTCTTTGCTATTTTTACTTTGTCATCTGTGCTGAGCAGTGCCCAAAAACTGAGCAGAGTTGAGCCTCCTTTTTGGTGGGTGGGTATGGTAAATCAACAACTTCAGTTGATGATTTACGGAACAGATATTTCGACATTAAACCCGCGCATTAATTATCCAGGAGTCTCTATAATTAAATCTACTTCAGGTAAGAATTCAAACTATTTGTTTATAGACCTTAAATTAGCCCAGGATATTGAACCAGGGACTTTTGAAATCCAATTTAGCAGAGGTAAAAAGGTTATTCAAACATATGCTTATGAGTTAAAAGAGAGAAGAGAAAATTCAGCTTTGCGTAAAGGATTTAATTCTAGTGATGTACTCTACCTTATAACACCCGATCGTTTTGCTAACGGAGACCCGTCAAATGATGAAATGCCTGAATTAAAAGAAAAATTGAATCGTGGTCTTAAGGGTGGCCGTCATGGTGGGGATGTCAAGGGAATGATGGATCATCTGAATTATATAGAGGAAATGGGATTTACAGCGATTTGGCTAAATCCAATTTTGGAAAATAATATGGCACATTATTCTTATCATGGCTATTCAACAACTGATTTTTATAAAGTAGACCCACGTTTTGGGGATAATGAAGAGTTTAGAGCATTTTCTCAGCAAGCAAAAGAGAAGGGTATCGGAATTATCATGGATATGATCATTAATCACTCTGGCTCAGAACATTGGTGGATGAAAGATTTTCCTATGGACGATTGGGTAAATTATCAAGAAGAGTTTAAAAATGGTGCTTTTCACATTACAACACATACAAAACCTGTCGTTCAGGATCCTTACAAATCTGATATTGATTTGAAAGAATTTGTGGATGGATGGTTTGTTCCTACAATGCCAGATTTAAATCAGCGGAATAAATACATGGCTACTTATTTACTTCAAAATGCTATTTGGTGGATTGAATATGCTGATTTGATGGGTATTAGGATGGATACCTATCCCTATCCCGATATGGATTACTTGGAGGAATGGTCTTGTGGTGTGTTGAACGAGTATCCTAATTTTAATGTGGTAGGAGAAGAATGGGATACCCAACCTGCCATTGTCGCTCATTGGCAAAAAGGTAAGGAAAATACCACAGGTCATGTTTCCTGCTTACCAAGTGTTATGGATTTTCCTTTACAAGCGGCATTCATTAAATCTTTAAATGAAAATGAAGAGAGAAATATGTGGAGAGAGGCATATGCCATGTTGGCTTTGGATTTCATATACCCTGATCCAGACAATCTAGTTATATTTCCAGACAATCATGACATGAGTCGATTTTTCACACAAGTTCATGAAAATTTTGATTTATTTAAATTAGGTATTGCTTATTATGCTACCATAAGAGGTATTCCACAATTTTATTATGGAACAGAAATTTTGATGAGCAATCCAGGAAGTAATGATCATGGATTGATTCGATCAGATTTCCCAGGAGGTTGGAAAGGAGATAAGGTCAATGCTTTTACCGGGGAGGGGTTGAAAGGAGAAAGCAGAGCAGCTCAGGAGTATATGAAGAAAATATTGAATTGGAGAAAAGATAGTGAGGTCATTCATAAGGGTAAATTGATGCATTACAATCCAAAAGAAGGAGTTTATGTGTTTTTTAGATATACAGAAAAAGATAAAGTCATGATCATTTTGAACAAAAATGAAACTGCAAAAGGTTTAGATTTCGACAGGTTTGGAGAAATGATTCAATCGGATTACCAAGGGATAGATATTATTTCAGGCCGTATGATAGATTTTTCTAGAGCGCTTCAATTAGATCCCTTATCTGCTATGATTATTGAATTCAATTGATCGAAAATCCTATATTTGTATTTATTGAGTTGATTAAAACCTGCTTAAACTTTATAATCCTTGGAAGGAANTATATTTTGAGTGTTAGNTGTCTGCTAATTATATNTTCAGGATACCGTCTATNATATAGGGATTCATATGTAGTATCGCTCATANATGAAAAGAAGTGTATCGTTCAAAATTGTTTCAAGTTCATTGAAGTATTTTAATCTTTATNGGCCTAGAATTAGAGAAATTGTTNAAATNAATTNAAGTCTTTGTTATAAAATTTTAAAAAATATACATAAATACTAATATAAATAGTATTTTACTATTTATATTAGTATAATGAAAATTCAATCCGGTTATTATAAGATTAAGTTACGAGGTAGGAGCCTAGATGATCAGTATCATTATTTACGTGTTTTTCATTTAAATAAGATAAAATTTCTACAATTAAGTAATGGAATTCCACAAGAGGCCAGTAGTTGCGAGGAGGCCTTATTAAGCTCCTATGAGTTGGTGAAGCAAATTACTCATCACAATCCCATAGAGGTACGTAATGCAATCATTACGATTTCTTGGCAAGATGAAGATGGCGATCCCTTTCAATTAAAAATAAGAAATATACATGCTCTGAAACGAATTTTCGAATTGTTTCCGAGACTGGCTAAGGCTCTACATGTAGAGTTGAAGAAGTCCAATAAGAAGTAATTATTTCTTTCTAGGGAAGGTTTCTTTTATTGCTATTTTGGACATAGGATTATCTGGCCAATTATCTTTCGTGTAATATGTTTTGAATTCTTTCCAGTTCTCGCTAGGGTATTTACAATCAATTTTGTATGGCTAAATGTTGCTGTTTTACTTAATCGAAAATATCTGTAACCGGAAGGTCGATACAATAAGGATTGAATTTCAAGAGAATAACGAGGTCTGAATTAAATTATTTGGTAAATTTAACAAGTAGATATTCTAGACTTTTGACACAAATGCCTATAATTTTATTTTTATCGATAACGAAAATCTTTTTTTGTCTTGATCCAACCCTTCCAAAAATTATAGATCGGCCGATATCTTTTGATGAACAGCGCGTTGAATTGACCCTTGAGTACTTAGCATCACATTATGGTCTAGTTCAAAATAGACCCACTATTTCACCACAAATGGTAGTGGTGCATTGGACTGTAATTCCCACTATGGAAGCGACCTTCAACACTTTTAATCCCAGTACCTTACCTAATGCTCGAGCAGACATTCAATCTGCAGGAGCATTGAATGTGTCATCACAATTCTTAGTAGATATCGATGGGACTATTTATAGATTGATGCCTGAAACGACCATGGCACGTCATGTTATAGGATTGAATCATTGTGCTATAGGGATTGAAAACGTAGGACCTGGAGCGGATGGAAAACTCACTTCAGCTCAATTAGAAGCAAATGTTATATTGATTAATTATCTTCAGAAGAAGTACCCCATTAAATTTGTTATTGGGCATTATGAGTATCAAGACTTTGTAGGTCATCCCTTATGGCTTGAAAAAGATGAGGGTTACCGTACTGAAAAAGTCGATCCAGGTATTGAGTTCATGGAAGCCTTAAGAAAGCAAATAGATTGATTTAAAATAAAACACAATTTTGTATTTTGTTTTTGAATATTCTTTTTCAATGCTTTTAACCTTAATTTCATTGATATCAATCATAAAGCAAATAATTTCTTCGTAAACGTCGGTACTCAGCTAAATCTTTGGCCCAACTCATTTTGATTTCTCCCTCACTCAAACCTGAAATGATTTGTTGCATCAATTGATCATTACCCGCGAGGAGGTTAAATGTTTTTTTCCTATTGAAAAAATCAGGTCCTAGATCAATTAAATTGTAGTATTTAATAAGCAGAGAAAGATTGAATTTTGGTATGGATTCAATACCGGTGAGATCTTCTCCATAGCACACCTTATTAAGATGCTTTGGGTATAGTGACATTCCTCTGATAGATTTAGGAGTGAAACTGAAATCACTATTAATTTGTGGAGCACCCAATTGCTGAAAAGGTGCATGAGTGCCTCTTCCTATACTCATAACGGTAGCTTCGAAAAGGCAAAGCGATGGATACCACCGCACTGCCCGATTATTGGGAAGATTGGGTGAAGGAGGAATTTTTAAATCCCAAGGGATGTGATGTGAATAATTTTTTACCTTGATCACTTCAAGATCACATTTTTGCCCCCCTGTAAGCCATCCTTCACCATTAATCATTTTGGCCAGCTCACCGACAGTGAGGCCATGGACAATAGGTAGGGGGTGCATTCCTACAAAGGATTTAAATTCAGGTTTCAATACCGGTCCATCTACATAGTCTCCATTGGGATTGGGTCGGTCGAGAACGATCACTTTTAAATTATTTTCAGCTGCTGCTTCCATAATATAATGCAGGCTACTAATAAAAGTGTAGAAACGGGCACCGACGTCTTGAATATCAAAAACAATGATGTCAAGATTTTTCAATTGCTCGGGACTTGGTTTTTTAACTTTACCATAAATCGAAATGATAGGCAATCCTGTTGATTGATCTATATTGTCATAGATGGTGGCTCCATTATGTGAATCACCTCTAAATCCATGTTCAGGTGCAAAAATTTTTATTATTTGAATACCTAAACTCAATAAAGTATCAACCAAATGTCGGGATCTAATGGTAGAAGTTTGATTGACGACGAGTCCTACTTTTTTATTTTTTAAAAGGGATAGATAGTTTGAAATTTGTTTGGCGCCTACCTCTGGCTTTTTATTAATGGCAATACCATCACCTAATTTAAAATATGGGTTAATTGTTACAGGTAAGGTTCCTGAGGCTCTACCATTCCCTAAAAAAAGTTGAGTCATGGCAGATTGTGTAGCTGGATTATTTTGGTATCCTATGACTAAATCTGAGGCTTGATGAATATTTTTAAACTGCTTCAAACTATAGGGATTTCCAAACCAGGCAATCATCACACGGGGATCTTTTGCTAGTTCATTTATGTAGGCTAAATTTTCATTTGATATATTCATTTGGCCATGAGGTCGAGGACTTGATTGGATGACACCTAGGTAAATGAATTCGAAATGATTTAGTGTTTTTTTTATCTCATGGATTTGTTCTTGGGTTGCTCCATTAGATAAATAAAAATGATCTTTGAAGCCCAATCGGATTGCTTCTTTTTGAAAAGGAGCGATGGTGTCGGCATTGATAGCTAAAGTAGCAATTTTACCCTTCATCGGCACTCCCAAAAATTGTCTTTTTATTACAGTTAATGAAGACTTGGCTAGGATATTATTTAAGTCTATTGCTGTTTGGTTATTGATATCTGGGATAAGATTTTCTGATTTTTGAAAAGACTTTTTATGTAGCCCAAGTTTGTACTTTTGATGTAAAATGCGTCTACATTTTGTTTTTATTTCATCGATAGAGAGACTTCCAGCTTTAAGGGCTTCTTCGATTTTCACTATGGATGCATTTATATTTAAAGAAAATTCTATGATATCATTTCCGGCTAAGTAAGCCATTAATTCAGGTTCACCTAAATCATGTTTTGAGGTAACACTTTTCATATTCATTGCATCGGTAAAGATCAATCCTTTAAACCCCATTTCCACTTTCAAAAGGTCAGTTACTATTTTTTTAGATAAGGTGGAGGCCAGCTCATTTGTAGTATCTAAAGCAGGCACATTTATATGTGCCATCATTATACCATCAACATCTTCTTGGATAAGCTTTCGAAAAGGATAGAGTTCGATGCTGTCCAATCGAGATCTCTTGTGCTGAATGATGGGTAAACTGTAGTGTGAATCTGTTTGTGTATCACCATGTCCTGGAAAATGTTTAGCTACAGCCATGATTCCGGCCGCTTGCATACCTTTCATGTAAGCAATTGATTTTTGACTTACGCGTTCACGGTTTTCTCCAAAAGAGCGGTAATTAATGACTGGGTTAAGAGGATTATTGTTGATGTCAACCACTGGGGCAAAATTAATATGCAGACCCATTCGACGCATTTGAAGACCAATTTCAAAGCCCATTTGAAAAACAAGGTCATCATCCCTAATGGCTCCTAGTGCCATTTGGAAAGGGAAAGCAGTGGTATGAGAGAGTCTCATATTTAGCCCCCATTCGGCATCAGTTGCCATCAACAGAGGGATTTTAGATTTTTCTTGGTACAAAGTGTTGACCTTGACTTGGTCGCTAGGATTTCCTTGCATGAAAATTAGGCCACCGATACCAATATCCTCGATTAAATCTATGAGGACTGCATTAGGTTCATTGTTGTGTGTGTATGCAGCAGCCATGAAGGATTGGGCTATTTGCTCTCGAACGCTGAGGGTGGTCATGATACTATCAACCCATGCTTGCTCGTGTGACAATTTTGGTATTATTTGGGCTTTTATCACGTCCAACTCTAGGAGTAAAAATGGAATTAAAAAAAAGATTTTTAGCCGTATTTTATTGGCTGACAGTTGTAATTCAAATTTGTTCAATGGATTATTTATTTTGTTAAAATATTATAATCTTTTAAATTATCTATGCCCCATTGGTTCTGTTCTTTAAGGGACCATAAATCAGGAAAGAAGATACGTTTTTGATATTTTGGATGCATGTATTTTTGCCAATTGCTGCCACCTGTGGCTCTTACCTTTGTGGAACTTTTTAAATATTTACCAGCTGTTTTATAGTGAAACATGACCCATTTCACATTGACAGTATGATCATAATGCCGCATGGCATTGCGCAATTCAAGCTCATTTTGAATTTCTAAAGGAAGACTTTTAAATCGAGTCCAAAGATTGGTTTTGTGATAATATTTCATGAAGGTGATGAAGTCATCCATATACTTTTCTTGAAATTCAATAAGCATGGTTGACTTGGCACCGGTATTATGATTTTTCCCCGCAGCTTGCCAATAAAGATGTTCATAGGCATGTTCAAAAGGGGTATTACGGTTAATGGTTTTTCTAAAACGTATATCGATTAAATTAATAAGTTCAGTTGAAGCAAATTCAATCAATCTATATTGGGCACTTTGGAATCCAGAAGAGGGAGTCAAGGTGGTTCGAAATTTCATGAATTGTTCAACGAGCATCCCTTCATTCATGATTTCAAATGAATTTGAAAGTAAATCAAAATACCTACTGATTCGGGTCAGTTTTTCTGCAAAAAAGGTAGCATTTAAATCCTTTCTTACTGCTATTTGATCGATCTCCCAGAGAATCATTTTAAAGATTAGCTCAGTGGTTTGATGGTATACAATGAACACCATTTCGTCAGGATGTTTTGTTCTTGGATTTTGGATACCTAGAAGAGATTCGAGTTGTATGTAATCCCAATATGTGATCGGTTTTGAATGCAATAAGCCTTCTAAATGGACATTGAGATCCTCTCCAGAATTGCTATATTTTTTTTTGAGTGACTCAATTAAGTTTTCGGTTTTAGAATTCATTTTTTTTGTTTTAGGCCTAATTCTTTGAGTCGCTCATCTAAGTAAGAACCAGCAGATATGTCTTTAAATTTTTTTGGCTGATTTTCGTTTATGGTATTGGGTAGTGAACTTAAATCCATACTTGGAACAGGATGAAGGAAAAAGGGTATTGAATATCTTGATTTTTTCATCAATAGTGGATTTTTATTAATCACCCGGTGGCTGGTCGAGACTAGTTGACCATTGGTTAGTCGTTGAAGCATGTCACTAATATTTACAACAATTTGATCGGTCAAAGGATTGACATCAATCCATTGACCCGCTTTAGTCTTAGCTTGTAATCCCTCAGCACTTCCTCCCATAAGCAAGGTAATTAAATTGATATCTTCATGCGCAGCTGCTCGAACAGATTCTGATGGCACATTGGAAATATCTTTTACAGGAAAGTAATGAAGTAATCTCAAGATAGAGTTACCTGAATATATTTTATCATTAAAAAAGTTTTCTGGAAGGTCTAAATACAATGCTATAGCTTGAAGTAATTTCTGACCTGTTTCTTCAAATATTTGATAGGTACGTAGACAAATATCTTTGAGTTCCGGCACTTCTTCAGGCCAAATATTTGGTGGATAGTTGAGGTCAATGGAATTTTGGGTTTGTTGACCAACATGATAAAACTCTTTCATGTCTGGGGTTTTAAATCCCTTGGCTGTTTCTTTAAATTTACCAATGTACCCTCTTTGACCTGCCAATTCTGGGAACTCATATTTAGCCTTTATCGGGTCAGGGAGCTCAAAGAATTTTCGAGAAGCATTAAACAGGTCATTGCGTAAAGCTTTTGTTACCCCATGATTACTGACCAAAACAAATCCAATTTCAGTAAATGAGTTTCCTAAATTTGCGACAAAGTCTAATTTCTTATTTGGATCATTAGAAATAAAATCGTGATAATTTACTTCAGCAATCAACGCTTTTGATATCATGAAAGTAAAGTTAATGATAATGTAGATTTTAAGTAGATTTTCAAAGATTGTATAGATAAAAAAAATCAAGAGTAATTTAATCTGTTCAAATATTCGGGCATATATTTTTGAGTTATGAGGATTAGGTATTTTTTTGTAAAAAATTGAATATGCTTTTTAATCTTTCAAATCCAGATACGGCAATGCTTTCTCAGATAAGAGACTTGGTAGGAAGCGCCTTAGTATCCCCTGATAAGATCAGCCCATCTAATCCTAATATACAGGTTTTTACTTTGATAGATGTTGACGACGAAATAATAGCCATAATAAATAAGCAATCTGATGTAATTAATTGTAAAATCGAGATTCGAAAACAAGGTCTTCTGATCTGGTTGGGCGTCAGTGAAGAGCTAGCGGTTTTGGCATTTCCTTATTGGCTCATTTCCTTATTTAAAGGTGCGGACTATTTACAGCTTTATTGTCAGTCGTGGCGATTAAAATTATTGATACAGGACAAAAATGAAAGTCAAAAGTTTCAGCAAAACTTTTTACAGCGGCGAGCGATTATTCAAAGTCAATATGATATTTATTAATATTTAGTTACAAGATTTAAAATAGGTTTATGAATAGGTTTGAAATCAAATAAGAATAGGTAGAGAAAATGTAACTAATTTTTATAGTAATGGATTTTATTTAGTTTTTTAAATTTTGATATTCCTTTTGATTTATAGTTATTTTCAAATTTCATAAAACTTCAAAATCATCTCAATTTATTATTTCAAAGGGTTGTTTTTTTTATTATTAAAAATGAATAACTTGCACCCCAATTTATCAAACGTATTGCAATAATCTTATTTTTTTGTCTTTTGCTAAGGTCAACTTTATAATCATCCCATAAATTTTAATTTTTGAGAAAAAGATGACAAGAATAACAATCTTTGGATATTTTTTATTCCTGCTTTGCCATGTCGCATTTGGTCAGAGAATTATATCAGGAAAGGTTTCCACTGAAGATGGAATTGAAGTTCCCGGAGTCAACGTAATTTTAGAAGGCACAAATTCGGGAACGATCACTGGTTTAAATGGGAAATATACATTGAGTGTTCCAGAACAGGGAGGCGTACTAATTTTCACATTCATAGGTTTGCAGACTAAGAAAGAGATCATTGGATCCCGATCTATCATAGACGTGATTCTAGTTGAGAACTTCACAGAACTACAAGAGATTGTAGTGGTTGGTTATGGCACTCAAAAAAGAAGTGCCATTACGGGTGCAGTTTCAGTTACAACAGCTGACGAAATTAATAAATTGCCTGCAGCCCGATTGGAACAAGTTTTACAAGGTCGCGTTTCGGGTGTTCAGATAACACAAAGTTCAGGTTCTCCAGGTAATGCTTTGTCTGTCCGTGTTAGAGGTGTAGGTACGCCCAACAACTCCGATCCATTGTACGTAGTAGATGGCGTATGGTTTGATGCAGTTGATTTTCTGAGTCCATCTGATATTGAATCTATATCTGTGCTCAAGGATGCTGCCTCTGCAGCAATATACGGTACTAATGGAGCTAACGGGGTTGTCTTGATCACTACAAAGACGGGTAAAAAAAATAAACAGGGTCAGATTAGTTATAATTTTTATGCGGGTATTCAAAGTTTACCAAAGAAAAGTTCTGTTTTGAATGCTCAGCAATATGCAGAATTGATGCTAGAAGCCAATGGAGGATTATTTGCTGAAGACGATCAGTTTTCTGTGCTTAATAACCTTTCTAACTTAGGGATAGGCACAGATTGGCAAGATGCTTTATTTGATGATGCGCCTATTAGCTCCCATCAAATCAGCGCACAAGGAGGTAGTGAAAATTTTACTTATAGTGTGATGGGTTCTTATTTCAACCAGGAAGGAATTTTAGGTAGGGATAAATCGGGCTATGAACGTTATACTTTTAGACTGAAAACCAATCAAGATGTAAATCAAGTATTTTCTATTGGACAGAATATCAATTTCACTCGGTTGCAAAGAAATGGGATTGCTGAAAATAATGAATTTGCTTCACCTGTTGCATTTGCTCAGAACATAGACCCCACGACTACTATTTTTCAAAATAATGGTAATTATAATTATTCAAAATTGGTGGTAGGCGATATAAAAAATCCATTAAATCGTATTGATAAATTTAACAATTCTTGGAGTAGCAACCAGATCATTGGTAATGTTTTCGCTAAACTTAAGCCGATGGAAAACCTAATTGTAAAAACTTCTGCATCCTTAGATTTGATTTTTGCTGAAACTTTCGATTTCGCTCAATCTTATAATCTAGATCCAACCGGTTTTTATACTCATGAGCAAAATTTATTAAATGGAGTTAGTAAGTCGCGCCAAAAATGGTCCAATATCATGTGGGAAAATATAATCACCTATGGCAAGACAGTAGGCAATCATAACTTTTCAATTTTGGTAGGATCTACTTTTAGAGATCGGAGCTACGAACAACTCGGTTTAAGTTTAGGTGACTTACCCTTTAATTCTCCAGATTCGGCCTACATTTATGGATTGACCTTAGATATGGCCTCAGATAGCTTGGGTAATCAGGATCTACTAGGAGCTTATGAGGGATTGACCGAATCTGCACTTTTCAGTTATTTTGGAAAACTAGATTATAACTGGGCGGACAAGTACTTCTTGACTTCGACCATTCGTCGAGATGGTTCATCTAGATTTGGAACAAATAATAGGTATGCGACGTTCCCATCACTTTCTTTAGGTTGGATTTTGACGAAGGAAGATTTTCTTGAATTACCAAACTTTATGAATTTTGCAAAATTAAGATTTAGCTGGGGTCAAAATGGGAATGAAAAAATTGATGATTATGGATTTATTGGTACCATAAATAATGGTGCAGGTGAGCCTGCTATAAGATATGTTTTTGGTTCAGGTCAATCGATTTATCAAGGTTCAGCAGCGACCACACCGGCCAACCCTGACAGGAAATGGGAAGTAAGTACTCAGACAAATATTGGATTGGACTTATCTTTTTTTCAAGACAAATTACAATTTACAGCTGATTATTTTTTAAAACGAACGACTGATATCTTAATTAGGAAAGAGGAACCCGCCATCATTGGGACCGGAGTCAATTTTATTGACGTCCCGTTTGTGAATGCTGGTGAAATTATTAACAAAGGGTTTGAGTTTTTATTGATTTATAAAAAATCAATGAATGACCTTTCTTTTGATTTAGCCTTAAACGCTACCTTTATCGAAAACGAGGTAACCGATTTGGGATTGATTTCCACACCGGTAGCTTCTGGATTTAATCAAGGAGTAGGAGGAAACATCACTAGAATGGAGGAGGGGTTACCATTCGGCTATTTTTATGGATATAAAGTATTGGGAGTGTTTCAAAACAAATTTGAAGTGGAAGAATATATAGATGCTTTAGGCGCGGAGATTCAACCCAACGCCGTGGCTGGAGATTTTATGTTTTCAGATATAGACGGTGATGGTAAAATCACTTCCGATGACAGGACCATGATTGGCAATCCTTATCCCAATGCTATTCTGGGTTTCACTGGAAACATTTTTTATAAGGTTTTTGATCTTTCTATTTTTATTCAATCCTTTATAGGCAATGATATTTTTAATGCAACTACTAGATGGGATTTGGGTGTGCAGAACCGTCCTGCCTATCGTTTGGATCGTTGGACGGAAGAAACTCCTTCATTTACTGAGCCTAGGGCGGTGATAAATGATCGCAATGGCAACTTTAGAGTATCTGACTATTTTGTTGAAGATGGTTCTTTTGTAAGACTCAAGAATATTCAATTTGGGGTAACTATTCCTAAAACTATTTCTAAGAGGGTCTTCATGCAGAAACTAAGATGGTATATCAATGTTCAAAATTTATTAACTTTTACTAATTACAGAGGAATGGATCCTGAAGTAGGAAAATCTAATGGCTTTAGTAATGATCAATCCGCCAATTTAGATGTTGGTATTGATAGGGGTTATTATCCTCAGGCAAGAGTATTTACCACAGGATTTAATGTCACTTTCTAAATATGATTCCATGAAAACAAAATTCGCTTTACTTACGATAATGTTCTCAATGTTATTTTATTCGTGTGAGGATGATTTAGAAAAACTACCCTTACTGCAAACAATGGATGGTAATTATTATACCTCTGAGGTACAGGCATTTGAAGCCCTTGTTGCTAGCTATGATCCGCTTCAATATAATTTCAGTGCGGGGGTATATCACTTTAGATGGTTTTTAGGAAATTTCACTACTAATGATGTGATACCTGGTGGTAGTGGACCTAATGATCAACCCCAGTTACAAGCTTTTAACTCGTTTTCTTACGTATCAAGCAATATTCATTTGAACAGTGATTGGACGGCCCAATATCAAGGAATTTATCGAACCAATGCATTGATTGGTATGTTGCCTGGAATTGATATGAATGACTCTACAAAAGCTCAAATGATGGCGGAAGGAAAATTTTTGAGAGCCTTCTATTATTTTAATTTAGTGACAGCTTATGGTGGAGTACCATTTGTCGATCATGTATTATCACCGAATGAATTTCAAATGGAAAGAGCTGAAGAGGATGAAATATGGGATTTTATTGAATTGAATTTAGACGAAGCAATTGATGATTTGAGATTGAGAAGTGAATTGAGGTTTGATGATTATGGAAGGGTTACTAAAGGAGCTGCTAGAGCATTGTTATTGAAAACTTTGGTTTATCGTGAAAAATGGTTTGAGGCCTTAACCCTAGGTAAAATTATTATTGCCACTAATCAATATTCACTTGCTGCAAATTATGAAGATATTTTCACTATTATGGGAGAAAATGGACCAGGATCTATATTTGAAATTCAACGGTCTTCTCAAGGTGGTGGTTATTGGGGTAATGTAAATGGTGCCAATGATGGTAATTTAGCGGTAGTTTATCAACTTCCTAGAGGTGCTTATGGTGGTTGGGGATTTAATATACCTCAGCAGAGTTTTGTAGATGAATTTGAATCGGGTGATCCAAGATTGAATGCGACTGTATTTCAAATTGGAGATGAACTGTGTGATAGGGGGATATTGAGTAAAAGTTCTACTGGGTTTGAACATGATTTTTATTCAAAAAAATATTTTGCTTGTAGAAGTGAGCATGAGCTAATCAATATAGGTGACCCTGTAATGAATGGCGAGGTCAATGATCGTGTAATTAGATATGCTGATGTATTGCTATTGACGGCAGAAGCGGCCTATTATCAGGGTGATGAAACTCTAGCAAAAAATTTGATAAATCAAGTACGTGCCAGAGCAAGAAAATCTGCCTCAGATCCCAACACCATTTTGCCAGATATTACGAGTAATGGACAAGCACTTCTATTAGATATATATCATGAAAGAGATGTCGAATTAGGTTTGGAGGGAGAAAAATTCTTTGACCTCGTAAGGACTGGCCGAGCAGCGACAGAACTTGCAAATTTAGGTTTTGAGGAAGGTAAGCACGAGCAATTTCCTATACCACAGCGTCAGATAGATTTATCTGGTGGAAATATGACCCAAAATGAAGGGTATTAATCTTTTTTAATTAATTGAATAATTTAATAATAAATTTTAACAAATGAAGAAGCATATTAAATTTTGGAGCTTGATTTTTTTATTAGGTTCCTTCACTATTTTTTTAGCATGTAGCGATGATGATAATGATGACTCTGTTGGAACTACAGATAATGCCATATCTAGATGGACTTACGAAATAGATGCAGAAAACTATCTTATGGTTACTTTTACAAATGAGTCTGTAAATGCAGATACATATGTATGGGATTTTGGAGATGGCAATAGTTCGACAGAAAAGAGTCCAGTACATACTTACGAAAAAGCAGGTACTTTTACGGTAATACTCACCGCGACTGGTTCGGGGGGGGCTGATGATAGAGAAGAAACAATTAATGTTGTGGATCCTTTGGCGGCTGAGGCTGCACTAGTTGGGAAAACATGGAAGTTGATTAGAGATATTTCCATGAATACCTATCCCTACGAGGTAGGCCCTGAGAGTAGGACAGAGATCTGGTGGGCATTGGGTACTGGACAAGCAATTTGTGAAAGGGATTGTATTCTTGATGATACCTGGGTTTTCGATCAAAACGGAACAGTGACAAGAACTGTAGGAGCTGATTATTGGGGTGAGTACGGTGTTTGGAGTGATGAAACGGCTGGATGTATCGATACTTCTGTTTCCGAGAATTGGTTGAGTGCAGATGGAACAGATCTTTCTGCTTGGGGAGATGGAATTTTTAACTACACCTTCAGTACGGAAGATGAAACTTTGACTTTATCAGGGTTAGGTGCTTACATGGGTTTAGCTAAGGTAGGATCTACTGCTGAATATGCGGTTCCACAGAGCGAGGTAGTTTATAAGGTCATTAAGGTAGTTGATGCTGAAGTAGATACGTTGGTTCTCGAGACAACTTTAGATGAAATTGGTGGATACTGGAAGTTTACTTTTGTGAGTTATGATGTTGCTTCTGATGAGCCTGAAATGCCAGTTTGTGAGGTAGTTGAGCCTGCGGATTCAGCTGAAGTAACTTTTACATTGAATTTCAATGATTATACTGGTGCTGGGAATATTCCTTCCGTTATAGGGAATTGGAATAACTGGTCATCTAGCCAGTCAATGATAGATGAAGATGGAGATGGCATCTGGAGCATGACTATGACTTTGGCTAATGGTGATTACGAGTTTAAGTTTGCAACGGATGCCAATGATCAGGAGACATTGACTGAAGGCTCTGATTGCACTTTGACTACCGATATCTACACTAATAG
>NZHT01000093.1 GCA_002691385.1 Flammeovirgaceae bacterium
GAGTTATCTACTAAAACAATAAAACGGTTATACTATTATAGTGTAACCGTTTTTTAATTAAAAGACTTCGTTCAAACACCCTCAAAGATTAAGAGAAGATCTTCCTGTGATTATTAAACCAATTCCAAATAAAGTAATGGAACCGATGAGAGTAGAGATGGGAATAAATGACAAAGGTCCTAATGTACCACCACCTCCAAAAAAATGAATTAAATTAGACAGAGGAAATCAAAATCATATTAGTTCAACTTTTCATTAATTATTAGAGTCATTATATAATGAGTGTCAATCAGTTCTCTTGGAGTAATTACTTATGATTTATATTTATATTTTGAAATCCACTCTCAGTTTTTAATGTTATGAAAAAGATCATATTTTTTTTAATGATACATATGACAACACACCTGTATTGTCAAAAAATTGATGGCCACTTAAAAATAGATCGAAAATCGAATGTTTATTGGTGGGCAGGTATCATTAGAGAGGGTCATAAAATGCCCTTAAAAAGTGGTTATGAAGCTAATCTTTACGGACAATGTTGGAGAAATCAACTTCAGCCTTTACTATTATCAACAGATGGAGCGCTAATATGGTCAGAAGAATCATTTAGATTTGAATTAAATGAAAAAAAGATTATTGTTGACAATTTAGAAAGTCCTCTATTTCATGAAAAAGTAGGAACATCACTAAAAGATGCTTACTTATATGCAAGCAAAAACTTTTTTCCTCCAAATGGAGTAATGCCTCCGCAAGAGTTTTTTTCAATTCCCCAGTATAACACTTGGATAGAATTAACATATAATCAGAATCAGGATGATATTTTAAACTATGCCAGGGGGATAGTGGATAATGGAATGCCACCTGGTATTATTATGATTGATGACAATTGGCAAGAAGATTATGGCAAATGGGATTTTCATCAAGGAAGGTTTCCCGATCCTAAAGCTATGATGAAAGAATTAAAAGAAATGGGTTTTAAAGTGATGCTTTGGGTATGTCCATTTGTAAGCCCAGACTCTGAAATTTACAGACATTTGAGTGAGAAAGATTTATTTATGTTAGATAATACAGATGAACCAGCAATGGTACGTTGGTGGAATGGAGTAAGTGCAGTTCTAGATTTTACGAATCCTGATAGCGAAAAATGGTTCAAGGGGGTTCTTAATAGGTTAATTGAAGATTATGGAGTTGATGGATTTAAATTAGATGCGGGTGATTCAAGATTTTATGTTGGTCTAAAATCATTGAAAGACGTATCCCCAAATACGCATACAGAATTGTTCGCAAAAATTGGATTAGAATACCCATACAATGAATACAGGGCGACTTGGAAAATGGGAGGAAAACATTTAATTCAACGTTTACATGACAAAAATCATGATTGGACTGATCTAAAAAAATTAATTCCCCACATGTTACTTGAAGGTATAATGGGATATCCATTTAGCTGTCCGGATATGATCGGAGGTGGACAATTTAAATCATTTCTCAATGATACAACAATCGACAAAGAACTCATTGTTCGTTCTACTCAAGTCCATGCCTTAATGCCAATGATGCAGTTTTCAGTTGCTCCATGGCGAATTTTAGATAAAAATCATTTTCAGGCTGTTTTAGATGCCATTTCTCTAAGAGAAAAATTCAAAGAAACTATATTACAATTAGCAAAAGAAGCATCTGTAAATGGAGAACCTATAATTCGATCAATGGAGTATGTTTTTCCAAATCAAGGGTATGCACTCATCTCAGACCAATTTATGCTTGGTAATAACATTCTTGTAGCTCCTTTTTTGGAAAGAGGAGAGGGTACGAGAAAAATTATTCTTCCGGCAGGTAATTGGAAGTCTGATATGGGAGAAATTTTTTCTGGTGATAAATTGATTGAGGCCAAAGTCCCATTGAATAGAATTCCATATTTTGAATTAGTTGAATAACGGAAAATAAGCTAGGCGTAATAAGATAGTTTATTTCTATTTTCTTAAACATGTTATTCTTAAAAAATTAAAATTACCAAATTGCCCCATAGAGGTAGAAGGGATACATTCAAAATTTTTTTGAACCTACCGATGAAGATATTTTGTAACATAGAGTCTAGTTACATCAAGAGGAAAAGAAATAGGTACTAGTGGTATCAACTACTTCTTCATAAGAGAAACTAAAGAAGAGTTTTAGGCTGTAGTTGTGGCTTTTTATCAAATAGAATGGCTAATTGAGCCTAAGGATGAATTAGTATCAAATAACTTAACAAGGGTTATAGGAATTCTAGTTTATGGGAACTTTATTATAGTATAGGTTTGCTAGTAGCATTAGCTTTACTTTTTAAAATATACTGGAACTAAGATAGATTGAATAAAGTACTCAATGATACAATAATGGACAAAGTTATTTCCAATATAATCTGTAAACACCTGACAATATATATTTTTCTTCACTGCCTCTTTTTAAATCTTTCAGCTGAAAACAAGGTATATTTAAGAAATCATTGACGAAGTATAATGGATTATTGTTTTTGAACTCAAAAAAAGCACGTTTATATACGCTCAATGACTATTGAACTTGCACCACCTCCGCCATTGCAAATGGCAGCACAACCAATCGTAGCATCTTTGGATTGCAAAACATTTTGCAGCGTAGTGACAATTCTCGCTCCTGAGGCACCTAGAGGATGACCTAAAGAAACGGCACCACCGTGTACATTTACCTTATTGATATCAACGTTTAATATTTTATTAAAAGCTAAGGGGACGACAGAAAAAGCCTCATTGACCTCGAAATAATCCACATCAGATAAAGTCAACTTAGCCAGACCTAAGGCCTTTGGAGCTGCATGGCTAGGCGCGGTAGTAAACCATGACGGTTCGTGGGCGGTATCTGCAAAAGATAAAATTTTTGATAATGGTTTTAAATCATATTTTTTGATTGCGGCAGCACTTGCTAAAATCAAAGCTGCAGCCCCATCATTTATCGTTGATGCATTGGCCGCAGTTACGGTTCCCAATGGTGAAAATGCGGCACGTAATTGAGGTATTTTTTCAAATTTGACATTTTTATGCTCCTCATCTTCAATAATAAGCATGGGTTTGCCTTTTCGTTGTTGTACAGAAACTCCGACTATTTCATTAGCAAAAATACCATTTTTAGTATTTAAGGCAGTGTTTTGATAAGATCGAATAGCATAGGCATCTTGTTCTTCTCTAGTGATGATATATTTTTCGGCAGTTTTATCAGCAAAAATACCCATTGCAATCTCCTCATATGGGTCAAGTAAACCATCTTGATGTAAACCATCGATCAAGACTGCATTGCCATATTTATATCCATATCGAGCTTTGGGGATGTAATAAGGAATGGCAGACATATTTTCCATACCTCCTGCGACTACAAGATCCCCTTGGCCTAGCATAATACTCTGGGCTGCAAACATGATTGATTTGGCACCAGAGGAGCATACTTTATTAACTGTAGTGCACGGGGCAGTATTAGGAATACCCGCCGCTAGGGCAGCTTGACGGGCGGGTGCTTGTCCTAAATTAGCCGAGCATACATTTCCCATAAAGACTTCGTCGATGTTGTTTGGATCAACTTTTCCTTTTTCTAAGGCTCCTTTAATCGCTGCGGTACCTAACTCAGTGGCTGAGACGTTGGCAAATATTCCACCAAAGCTACCCAAAGGTGTTCGAACTGCAGAGACGATATAAACTTCTTTATTTGACATCTTTTATAGTTTATTACAAAGATAAATTTTCTTCGGACAAAGAAAGTCTATGAAATGCTAATTGGTATTCTGAGTGGGGTAATAGGAGCAATCTGATGAGAGCAATTATTGTTAGTTATATTCAATTATATTAAGAATTAATAAACCTTGATATGACATATCTGAATCAATCGGAGTTAAAAAATTGAAAATCTCTTTTTTTTACTTGTACTCAATAGTCATGAGAATGATTTAGACATGATTATTTATTTTTAAGTAAAGAGAGTGGAGTTTGGCAAAAAAGAGGGGTCTTGTCTACCTTTGCGCCCGCATGATTAGTATTGACAATATCAGTTATTATCTAGGTGATCGAACTTTATATGAGGATGCTTCTTTATTCATTACATCCAAAGACAAAATAGGTCTTATTGGCCTTAATGGGACTGGTAAGTCTACTTTGCTTAAGATGCTTGTTGGAGAGGTGGAATTGGCTTCAGGGAATATTTCTAAAAGCAAAAGTACATCCATTGGGTTTTTGAATCAAGATTTACTTTCATACGAAAGTGATGAGCCCATTCTTGAAGTGGCTATGCAGGCTTTTCATCAGGCCCTTGATTTACAACATCAAATAGATATAGTTCTTAAGGAAATGGAGGTGAATTATACGGATAAATTACTGGAAAGACTGTCTTTGTTGCAAGAACAGTTTGAAGCGGCTGATGGCTATACGATTCAGTCCCAAGCGGAGGAATTATTGGAAGGGATAGGATTTAAGACGACAGATCTTAAGCGTCCACTGCGAGAATTTTCAGGAGGTTGGAGGATGCGAGTCATGTTGGCTAAGTTACTTTTAGAGAAACCTTCCCTTTTGATGTTGGATGAGCCTACCAACCACCTAGATTTGCCTTCTATACAGTGGATTGAGACTTATCTCCAGAATTATGAAGGTGCATATATCATTGTTTCCCATGATCGTACCTTTCTCAACAGTACGGTTAACAAAATAGTTGAAGTATATTCCAATAAACTTAATTTATATCCGGGTAACTACGATTATTATCTTCAAGAAAAAGAGTTACGTAATGAGGTACAGCAAAATGCTTTTGAAAATCAACAGCAAAAAATAAAAGAAGCTGAAAGATTTATAGAGCGATTCAAAGCAAAAGCTACTAAAGCCAAGCAGGCGCAGTCTAAGTTAAAGCAATTAGAGAAGTTAGATAGGATCAAAGCAGTTGTCGACGAGAACATGCATGTTAATTTTAAATTTAATTTTAAGACTCAGTCGGGGCGTCATGTAAAGCGATTGGAAAACATTAGTAAGTCCTATGGAGATTTAGACATTTTAATAAATACAACGTTGGGCTTGCAACGTGGTGATAAGGTGGCATTGATTGGTGCGAATGGTAAGGGTAAATCAACTGTTTTACGTATCATAGCAGGAACCGAAGTTCATGAAGGTCAAGTGGAAACAGGGCATAATGTATCAACGTCTTTTTACGCCCAGCATCAATTAGAGGCTCTTAATATTAATAATGATCTCGTTGAGGAGCTCAAGCAAGAAGGAACTGGTAAAAATGAACAAGAATTACGTGGGATTTTGGGATGTTTTTTGTTCAGTGGAGATGAAGTATTCAAAAAAATAAAAGTACTCTCAGGAGGAGAGAAATCCCGTGTAGCACTGGCCAAAGCTTTAATCTCTGAAGCTAACTTTTTATTGTTAGATGAGCCTACCAATCATCTAGATATACTTTCAGTCGGTATTTTAGTACAGGCTTTACAACAATATGAAGGTACATTTTTGGTGGTCTCTCACGATAGACATTTTATTACTAAGGTAGCCAATAAAATTTGGTGGATTGAAGATCATCAACTCAAGGAATATCCCGGTAACTATGAAGATTATCAATGGTGGATGAGTCAGCGTGCATCGCCCACCAAATCGAAGGTCACGAAGGAGAAAAAGACAAAAACCAAAGAAAAACCGATCAAAGACAAATCTCAGGCGACATTAAATAGAGAGATAGCTAATATAGAAGATCAAATACAGGAACGAGAGGCATTGATAAAATCTCTAGAAACAGAGATGACTCAACCAGATATTTATCAAGATAGTGATAGACTTTCCGAATTAAATGACCAATTTCAAAAAGTTAAGAATGAAGCAAATCTATTGACCAAAGAATGGGAGATTCTGATCTCAAACATTAAATAATTGAAAATATCACAAATTATACTATCTTATTTATAATATTTAAATGTTATTTATGATAAGTATGATAAAAAAATAGGTAAAATAAAAAAGTAAAGATAAAAAATGGTGGTACTTATAAAAGATATTTATATTAGTAGCGAGGAGGGGAGTTGAACCCCTGACCTCCGGGTTATGAATCCGACGCTCTAACCAACTGAGCTACCTCGCCAAGTCTTAATTCACATATTTTAAGGAGCGCAATTTAACAACAAATTATTATTAATTGTGATTGGGCTAATATTTTTATTACCTTGTCAAAAATCTTTTTTTATGAGTAAAAGTAAGTTTATAGGAGAATATAGCATCAATGCATCACGAAAGATGTTGTTTCCTTATATCAGTACAGCATCTGGACTTTCACAGTGGTTCGCAGATGATGTTAATATCACAGAAGATAAAGTTTATACCATGCTTTGGGATGGTGAGGTCAATAGGGCCAGAATTGTATCGAGTAAAGTCAATCAATACATTAAATTCGAATTTGAGGGAGAAGATGATGATGATTTAAATTTTATCGAAATTCGACTAGAAATGAATGAACTTACACAAGAGGTTTATATAAAAATCATTGATTATTCTGATATAGATGATCAAGAAGTATCTGATCTTTGGGAGGGTTTGATACATGACTTGAAAGACATTGTTGGTGGTTGATCGTCGCACTATATTTTGTTTCTCATTTGAGGAGTAATATTGAGGAAAATGAGGAGGCTTGACAAACTGATTCTAAAATCTTTTATTGGTCCGTTTTTCTTGACAACTATTGTTGCTACATTCATTCTATTGGTCCAATACATGCTCAAATATTTCGACGATTTTGTTGGAAAAAATTTGGGATTTAAAGTCTTTGCAGAATTACTCTTTTATTTCAGTATTAACATTCTTCCAAATGCTCTGCCTTTAGGTGTATTAATTTCTTCCTTGATGACATTCGGTAATCTAGGAGAAAATTCTGAGTTATCGGCCATAAAAAGTGCAGGTATATCTCTTACTAGAACATTAAAACCTATATTCTTTTTCATTTTGGTTTTGACCATATCCGCATTTTTCTTTAATAATTACGTTGTTCCAGCAGCCAACTTAAAGGCGTATAGCTTGATCTATGATATCAAACATAAAAAACCTGCTTTAGATATAAAAAAAGGAGTTTTTTACAATGGAATTCCGAATTACAGTATTAAGGCTAACGAAAAATTTAATGATAACGTTACACTGAAGGATGTAATGATCTATGATCATACGCGAAAAAATGGTAATAATTTTGTGATTTTAGCCGATTCTTCAAGAATGTTCTCAATGTATAACGATAAGTTTTTGAAATTAGAGCTTTTCGACGGACAGTACTTTAACCAGCAAGCAACTAAAAACAATCAGGTAGATCAATTTCAGCGTACTTCTTTCGATCAAATGTACATGATGTTTAGTCTATCTTCTTTTGATCTTAAAAGGACAAGAGAAGAGCTCTTTCAAAATAACAGGCAAATGAAAAATATTGAGGAATTGACTTCAGATATAGATTCACTTCAATTGAAACAAGAATTAGCGATAACTGGACTACATAAATTATCTAAGCAATATTTGTATCATCGTTTGGATCGATCAAGCTTTCAAAAAAGGGAGCAGGTCAAATCAGATTCATCGTATTGGAAGAGTGATACGCTTATCGAAAATAATGATAAGCAGAGCCGGTTAAGAAAAGTCAAGGCTTCTATGTTTGGCATTAATTTTGCATTTTTGAACTCTATCAGCGCACCGATAGACAGCATTATGCCCGGTTCCTCATGGAAGAAAAATAGACAGGTGAAGGGAGCGATTGGTCAATTTCCAAAGCCAAAAAAGTCAAAGCCGATATTGGCTCAGATGAATCTGAAAAGCTTGGATTCTTTGTTTATGACACCTCGTAAAAGAGATTTAGTTCTGCAATGGACGTTAAGAAAAAGTAGAAATTTTAAGGTAAACATTTCAAGTACCAAGTCTCAACTGGCACGATTAAGATATGAATCGGAACGTTACAAAATCGCGAAGTTTAAAAAATATAGTCAAGCTTTTGCTTGTATGGTTATGTTTTTAATAGGAGCGCCACTCGGTGCCATTATCAAAAAAGGAGGTTTAGGTTTTCCGGTAATTATTTCAATCTTTTTTTACATTTTTTATTATGTGGCAAGTATACTTAGTGAGAAATGGGCTGTTGCTGGTTTTGTGGATGGTGCTTATTCGGTATGGATGGCAGACTTAATTCTATTGCCCATTGGTCTGTTTTTTTTAAGACAAGCTAGGTTGGATGCGAGACTTTTTGATACAGATTATTATTCAGTGATGATCGATAAGTTTAATCAACGTCTTTCCAAAAAATTAAAATATTAAAAGAGTTTGTATTCAAATTTAGTATTGATTAAACTTGCGCGTTAATAAACATATTAATTTATAAAGTTAATTTTCAAGAAATAGATGTATTTAACAGCAGAGAAAAAACAAAAGTTTTTCAAAACTCATGGTAAGGGAACGCAAGACACTGGAGCATCGGAGTCTCAAATTGCTTTATTTACCCATCGTATTAACCACCTCACAGATCATTTGAAGGTGAATAAAAAAGACCACTCAACTCGCTTAGGATTGTTGAAACTTGTAGGGAAGCGGAGAAGACTTCTCGATTTTCTTTATAAAAATGAAATTGATAGGTATCGTGCTATCATTGCCAAACTCAATTTAAGAAAGTAATAATTAGTTAAGGGAGCTTTTTCAAAGTTCCCTTTTTTTTCAAATTTTGATTCAATAAAATTATGCTTCCATCATTTAAGCAAAAAACGTTTTCATTACCCGATGGTACTTCTGTGACTATCGAAACTGGTAAATTAGCTAAACAAGCAGACGGATCTGCTGTCGTAAAAGTTGGTGACATGATGTTACTTGCCACGGTAGTATCCAAAAAAACTGCTGGAGAAAATGTTGATTTTCTCCCATTGTCAGTGGATTATCAAGAGAAATTCGCCGCGGCAGGAAAAATACCAGGAGGATTTCTAAAAAGGGAAAGTAGACTTTCTGATTATGAGGTCCTCATTTGTAGGTTAGTTGATAGAGCTCTAAGGCCTTTATTTCCTGACGATTACCATGCAGACACACAGGTTATGATCAGCCTTATTTCAGCAGATCAAGATATTATGCCCATAGCTTATGCTGCTTTAGCAGCTTCTGCGGCATTGGCCATTTCAGACATACCCTTTAATGGACCTATTTCAGAAGTGAAGGTTGCTAAAGTGGGAGATGCTTACGTTGTTAACCCTTCTGTAGAGCAAAGTACTGAAGCTATTATGGAACTAATTGTAGCAGGTTCGGCTGATAATATCATGATGGTTGAAGGCGAGTGTAAGGAGGTTCAGGAGGCAGAGATGCTTGAAGCCATTAAAGTAGCACATGAGGTGATCAAAATTGAATGTGCTGCACAACTAGAGCTGGCCAAAGAGGCGGGAGTGATCGAAAAGCGTACCTATGATCATGAAAATCGTGATTTAACACTAAATGACATGATCAAGTCAGCCTGCTATGATCAATGTTATGCTGTGGCTAAGGAAGGTATTTCTGATAAAGAAATTCGTAAAGAAAAATTTGCGGCAATCGTTGATACATTTGTTGAGGGATTGGGAGAAGATCATCAATATGATCCTTTTTTAATTCGTAAATACTACCATGACGTTCAAAAAGATGCAATTAGAAATTGCGTGATGGATTCAAGTGTTAGGTTAGATGGTAGGCAATTGGATGAAATTCGACCTATTTGGAGCGAAATCGATTATTTGCCAGGAGCTCATGGATCTGCAGTTTTTACCAGAGGTGAAACTCAATCATTGACTTCGGTTACTTTAGGTTCCAAAGTAGATGAGCAAATGATTGATGGAGCTATGCATTCTGGTTACAGTAAATTTATTTTACATTATAATTTTCCAGGATTTTCTACTGGAGAGGTGAGACCTAATAGAGGCCCGGGAAGAAGAGAGGTAGGACATGGAAATCTGGCTATGAGAGCTTTGAAGCCAGTGCTTCCTCCGGAAAGTCCTTATACCATAAGAATTGTGTCAGACATATTAGAGTCCAATGGCTCCTCTTCTATGGCAACTGTTTGTGCAGGTACATTGGCCTTGATGGATGCAGGCATTCAGATAGCAAAACCTGTATCAGGAATAGCTATGGGAATGATTTCTGAAAAAGATGGTTCTCGTTATTCTGTGCTTTCAGATATTTTGGGAGATGAAGATCATTTAGGAGATATGGACTTTAAGGTGACGGGCACGCGAGATGGAATCACTGCTTGTCAGATGGACATTAAAGTGGATGGTTTATCATACGACATTCTAGAAGAAGCTATGCAACAAGCCAAGAAAGGAAGATTGCATATTCTTGATAAGATTACAGACACGATTGAAATGCCTAGGCCTGACATGAAGCCCAATGCCCCAAGATTAATTTCTATTACTATTGAAAGAGATATGATTGGTGCTGTTATAGGACCTGGAGGTAAGGTAGTCCAGGAAATTCAGCGTGAGACTGGGGCCACGGTAGTTATTGAGGAAACACCAAAAGGGGGGGTGGTAAATATTTTTGCTGTTAACAAAGAGGTTTTAGATAGGGCAGCCAATTGGGTTAAAGGTATCGTTGCCATTCCTGAGGAGGGTGAAGTATATGAGGGTAAAGTTAAATCGATTATGCCATTTGGTGCATTTATCGAATTCATGCCAGGTAAAGATGGATTACTTCATATTTCTGAAGTTAAGTGGGAGAGATTAGAGAAGATGGAAGGTGTAATGGAAGTAGGAGAAGAAGTGAAGGTAAAGCTTATCGAGATTGATAAAAAGACGGGTAAATATCGATTGTCAAGAAAGGTTCTTTTACCTAAGCCTGAATAAATATGAGAATGAAGTTCTTCAAGGATATTTTCTTAAATGGCTGAGTACAACAAAAAAGGATAATATTTCAGTGACATATTATCCTTTTTTTGTTTATTAAGTTTAGATCTCGCCATAAGACCTTTTTTAATTCAAATCTTAATCATTAACTTAAAGGAACGACAAGTCAGAAAGAATGCGTTTAATTATGTATTGATTAAAACTATTAATGGGTTAAAGGAAAATGAAAAAATCAAACTACGTTTTATGGTTAATACTCTTCATTACACTTAGTTGCCAAATATCGTTTGTAAATGATGATCAGCAGAAGTTAACCGATCTGATAGACACCTACCAAAGGCATATGGGATTTGACCGAATACGTTATCCACTGGGACTTTATACTCAAGCATACTATGCTCAAGAAGCGCAATTTGCTGATAGTTTAAAGAATGAACTTACTAAGCTCTCTACTTTGAAATTTGATGAAAATGATCAAATTTCAGCTGCTTTATTGAATTTTGTTTTACAAGAAAAAATAGATTTTTATCGCTATGAACGATATTTAAATCCCATTTTGTCAGATGCTGGATTTCACACCAATCTGACTTATCACGTAAAACCTTTAAATAATTTTCAGCAAGTGAAGTCTTATTTAAATAAATTGAATGCCATATCAGAATTCGTAGACCAACATTTTGTTAATTTGCGAAAAGGTCTAGACAAAGGTGTTTCACAACCCTTAGTCATTTTTAAGGGCTATGAATCTACTTATGAGGATCATATCGTTTCTTCATATGATCAAAGTTATTATTATGAACCCTTCAAAAAATTACCTCATGGATTAACACAGAATCAAAAAGATTCGGTTTTAGCTGCCGCTAAATTAGCAATTGAGACTCAGGTGATTCCACAATTTATAAGGATTAAAGATTTTTTTGAATCG
Source organism: Flammeovirgaceae bacterium (assembly GCA_002691385.1). GTDB lineage: Bacteria > Bacteroidota > Bacteroidia > Cytophagales > Cyclobacteriaceae > UBA4465. Next base: position 11,769 of record NZHT01000093.1, read on the forward strand.
ATTTATTTACCCAACACACGAACTACTCTAGGTATTTCTGAAACACCAAATGGTCTTGAATATTATCAGAATCGGATTGATTTTTATACTACGAGTACTGAATATACTGCAGAGCGTATTCATCAAATAGGGCTGAATGAGGTTAATAGGATAAGAACTCAAATGGAAGAGGTTATCAAGGATTTAGAATTTAAAGGTAGTTTTGAAGATTTTTTAACTTTTCTAAGAACGGATAAGCAGTTTTATGCTACTACACCCAAGGAATTATTGATGATTGCTCGTGACATGGCCAAACGAGTGGATGCTCAATTACCTCGATTTTTTAAGACCTTGCCACGAAAACCATACGGTGTGGCACCTGTGCCTGATGCCGTTGCCCCAAAATATACGGGAGGAAGATACGTAGGAACTGATGCCGAGAGTACAGAACCTGGATATTATTGGGTTAACACTTATGATTTGCCCAGTAGAACCTTATATACCCTTCCTGCACTCACGGTGCACGAAGCCGTTCCCGGACATCATTTGCAAGGAAGCTTAAATGCTGAATTGGGAGAGCGAATTCCACAATTTAGACGTGATTTATATCTTTCAGCTTATGGCGAGGGTTGGGGCTTATACAGTGAGTTTCTCGCTGAAGAGATGGGTATGTATACCACGTTGTATGAGCAATTTGGGAAGCTCACCTACGAAATGTGGCGGGCTTGTAGACTAGTGGTAGATACCGGTATTCACGTCAAGGGATGGACTCGGGCTCAAGTAGTTCATTTTATGTCGGTCAATACTGCCTTATCGTTGCATGAGATCAATACTGAAGTGGATCGTTATATTTCCTGGCCAGGCCAGGCTTTATCCTATAAAATAGGCGAGCTAAAAATACGTGAATTGCGTAAAAAGGCTGAGGAATCACTTGGAGTAAAGTTTGATATTCGTGACTTCCATGAGATTATCTTAGCACAAGGTACAGTTACCTTGGCGATCATGGAGGCTAGGGTTAAGGCATATATCGAAGCGCAGAGCTAGAAAAAACTCACAGTTAAATTATATTCCTAAAATGATATTTTCTTTGAACTGATTTTATAATTTCTTGGATATGATTTCACGAAATTCACTAAAAAATAAAGAGTAGGAGTATTCCCTAGCTTATATTTGTATTCGGAATTTGAGGTATTTGGACTTCATTGACTTTTTTACAATTAATATATGAAACAAAACCAGATAACAAACGAGCACATTCAAGTTTTAATTATTGGTTCGGGCCCTGCAGGATATACGGCTGCTATTTATGCCGCTAGGGCAGGTTTAAAGCCAGTTCTGTACACTGGACCTGAGCCTGGGGGGCAATTGACTATAACGACAGATGTAGAAAATTATCCGGGTTATCCTGAGGGTGTGACTGGACCTCAGATGATGGTAGAATTCCAAAAACAGGCAGAACGTTTTGATGCAGACGTCCGTTATGGAGTAGTCACTGCTGTTGATTTTTCTGGATGGCCCCATGAAGTTATTATTGATGATAAGAAAAAACTGAAGGCTGATGCGGTCATCATATCTACCGGAGCTTCTGCCAAATGGCTAGGCTTAGCGGATGAAACAAGACTCAATGGACAAGGTGTTTCAGCCTGTGCTGTTTGCGATGGGTTTTTCTTTAAAGGGCAAGATGTTGCTGTGGTGGGTGCGGGGGATACGGCAGCTGAAGAAGCTTGTTATCTCTCTAAATTGGTCAATAAGGTATATATGATCGTGAGAAGAGATGAGATGCGTGCTTCTAAAATCATGCAGCAGCGTGTATTCAACACTAAAAATATTGAAATACTTTGGAACACTGAAACTGAAGAATTGATTGGAAAACATCAAGTAGAAGGTGTTGTTGTTGTCAATAATAAAACGGAAGAGAAAAAAGTTTTAAATGTAACAGGTTTTTTTGTAGCCATTGGGCATAAGCCCAATACGGAAATTTTTGAGAATGTTTTAGATCTTGATGAGAGCGGTTATATTATTACAACTCCCGGAAGTTCTAAAACTCAAATTCCGGGAGTTTTTGCCACTGGTGACGCTCAAGATAGAATCTATAGACAGGCGGTAACGGCCGCAGGAAGTGGTTGTATGGGTGCGTTAGATGCAGAAAGGTTCCTGGCTCAAAAAGAGGTAGAGTTGAGGGAAGTAATACAATAGTTAAGCGAATGAAATTGGATATATTAGCCATATCTGCACACCCCGATGACATTGAACTTTCTTGTAGTGGAACGCTTATTGCACATAAGACCTTGGGCTATAAGACAGGCATATTAGATCTGACTGAAGGTGAAATGAGTACAAGGGGGACGACTGAAATAAGGCGAAAAGAATCTGCCAAAGCTTCTGAAATCATGGGGCTTTCGATGCGTGCAAATTTGGGTTTACCCGATGCTAAATTTGATTTGAGTTTTGAAAATCAATTACGTGTGATTAAGGTATTGCGGAAGTATAGACCGGAAATTGTACTGGCTAATGCCTGCTACGATCGTCATCCTGATCATGTGCGTGCGGCAGAACTGATTGAAGAAGCAGTTTTTAAATCTGGTTTGGTCAAAATAGAGACTGAAGATAATGAGGGGGGGCAATTGCCTTGGAGACCTAAAAAAGTTTACCATTATATTCAAAGTGTGTCTTTAGAACCTGACTTTATTTGTGACATATCTGCCCAAATGGAGCAGAAAATGGCGGCTATTAGAGTATTTAAATCTCAATTTTTTGATCCCGAGAGTAATGAGTTTGATACTTATATTTCAAATCCAGAATTTTTGGAGCTAATAGAGGCACGTTCGCGTGAATGGGGCCATCGTATAGGGGTCTCTTTTGGTGAAGGATTTGTTCAGAGGCAATTTTTAGGAATTAAAAATTTATTTGATTTAGTCTGATGGTAAGTCATCTTACTACCTAGATATATAAACAAGTAAAAGCACCAATGTAACTTGTGATATTAAGGTTGATTAATCATTCTTTATTCCCTTTTTTTGACATTTTAAAGATCTAGATAGATTGTTTATCTAATCGATTCAATTCTCGAATTTTGATGAGTTGATCATGAAACGTCAGGTTTTTGAAAGCCTTTATTTTCCAATAATTCTTGTTTAATTGGGTTAGAGCGATTTTAAGAGGAATATTTGGATAAAAATGATTTCTCAAAAAATGAATTAATTTCAATATCATGAAATAATCAAACCAATCATAAAATTGTTTAAAAAATGAGGTTAAATGGTTGCTATTTTTTGATAATTTGTTAATTTTTTGGTAAAAGTCAATAGAATTTAAAAAGCTTTGAATTGATTCAGGTAAACCGGGTGATTGACCTTGAATAATTTGAGGTAAATTTGTTAAAAAGATTTTGAGATCTTCAAAAATGGAAGGATTGTAGGCACTTAATATTTTCTCTTTATTAATCTGATATCCTATAAGTGCTCTTCCTGTACCAAATGGGACCCTATCCGAAATTCTGGCAGCAGGATAAACTAGGGCTTCATGAATTTCAGCAAAGCGAGGCTTTCGAACTATTTTATTGAGAAAATAGAAATCCTCACCCGCTTTTTTAGTATTCATACCTCCATATTTACAATAATGATCCGAGTTTATCGTTATACAACTGCCCAATGTTTGATGAACATTGGGATAACCAGAATAACGTAATCCATCCGTGTAATACCTTAAACCTAATTCGTAGGGAATGATGCCACTCACTAAGTCTAAAGGGTGTTCGTATGATAAGATGGCTGCATTCAAATTTTGATCTTTGTATGCTTTATAAATTGCAACTAAATAGTTATCACTGCACTGACAATCCCCATCGAAGCAGACGAGAATACCCGATTTATTTAGTTTTTTGAACCAACGGGCTGCTTCGTCTAATCCGATTTTTCTGGCCAGACCGACACCTGCTTTTTTTTGAGGTAGATGAATATTTACAACTTGAATACTAATTTTATTGGTATCCTTAATTTTTTTTATTTCCTCATAAGTTTTTTTATTTTGATTGAAATCATCTAAAGAGCTTTGCTCAGGAGCATTTATTATAACAAGAATGATAACTTTACAAGGCACATCTTGACAATTCAATATAGAACGTACGGCAGTGCTTAGTTGGGGTTCCTTATAAGCTGGAATGACCACGACCATTTCCAAATCTAGTGGTGGATTAAAATGGGGGATTAAGGTCATTTTCCAAGCGTAGCGTTTGAAATAATAATCTTTGCTTAAGGAGAAAGTCTTACCATTGTCCATGTTGATTCAACTTGTTTGTAAACGATCCGATCGTGTAATCTATTCATGCCTCCTTGCCAGAATTCTATACTTTTCGGAATTAATCGATAGCCTCCCCAAAAACTAGGAAAAGGTACGTTACCTTCAGAAAATTGTCGTTTGATTTCAGAGAGTCGATCCTCTAAAACTTGTCTTGAGTCAATAACACTACTTTGCTTGCTTACCCATGCCCCCAATTGACTGCCATGCGGTCTACTGAAAAAATAGGCTTTTGATTCTTCGACTGGAATTCGTTCAACTTTACCCATTAGGATAACCTGCCTTTCAAGAGTATACCAAGGGAAAAGGAGAGATGCATTGGGGTTAACGTCTAAATGTTGCGCTTTACTTGAAGTATAATTTGAAAAAAAAACGAAACCTAAATCATTAAAATATTTGAGTAACACAGTGCGTTGTGAGGGTATATTGTCAAAGTCTACAGTACTTAAAACCATTGCATTGGGCTCTAAAATAGCTGCCTTTAGTGCTTGATCAAACCATTTTTGAAATTGTAAAATAGGTGATTTTTCTAAGGAATTCACGGTGAGTTGTGCTTGGGTATATTCTTTTCTTAAATTTGATAAATCTTTCATAATATGATAAAAGGGTTTTAATAATAAGTAGAATAAAATATCTTTATTTGTTTAACCAAAATGCTAAGTTAATTGAAGTACAGAATAGACTTAAAGATATCTAGTAGTAATGATTGGATTAACGCCGTTATTGCTGATTTTGACACATTTTTAATGGATCACGCAAATTGTGAGAGAAAAGCATCAGCTATGGCTATGAGTTTTGTTGCGAAATACCCGAATAGGAAAGAAATTCTAGGTGAACTTATAGATATTGGTATTGAAGAGCTAGAGCATTTCAAAAAGGTACATCAAATTATGGAATCTCGAGACATAATGTTACCACATGAGATTGGCCAAGATTTTTATATTAAACGATTGATTGAAGCTTGTAGAAGTGGTCGTGAGGAGCGATTTATGGATAGATTGTTATTGGCCTCTTTGGTAGAAACCAGAGGAGCGGAACGATTTAAGTTGGTATATGAAAATATAAGTGAAGTAAATTTAAAATCTTTTTATCATATGCTTTGGGCTTCAGAAGCACGTCATGGTGAAGTTTTTGTTCGGATGTGTTTAAATTATTTTGACGAAAAGAGCGTCTATAAGAGACTGAGTCAAATGACAGATATTGAAGCTGAAATTTTGGATTCCTTACCGATTAAGGCAGCTTTGCACTGAGATGATGGATTTTTTTGTTAATGATAATTTGATTGAACCAGGGCCTGGAGATTTATTAATTTCAGAACCTTATTTACCAGATCCAAACTTCGAGAGAACTGTCGTTTTGATTTGTGAGCATGATGAGAATGGTACTGTTGGTTTTGTACTCAATCGAAGATCAAATAGCGTTTTTAGTGATGTGATTGTCGATGCATCTCACTTTGACGTGCCGTTGTATGTGGGCGGCCCAGTGCAACATAATACTTTGCATTTTGTGCACAAGGATATAATCGAAATGAAATCAGGTAAATTTCTTGGTGAGCAATTGGTTTGGGGAGGTGATTTCAATCATTTATTAACTCTCATTGATACCCATCAAATAGATAAAAAGAATTACCGATTTTTTGTAGGTTATTCGGGATGGTCACCCGGACAATTATTAGAAGAATTGAAAACTAAATCTTGGATTGTTTACCAAAACACGGACGAAAATCTCATTTTTGATTTTTCATCTAAAGATTTGTGGAAGAAAGTTTTAACAGAAATGGGAGGAAAGTATAGGTTAATTTCAAATTATCCTATCGATCCTCGATTAAATTAAGAGTAGATGCTTAAGTTTAAGTAAGATTAGGTTTGTGATTAGAAGATATGGATAAGGTTAAACCATTGCCGGAAGACAAAGCAAAAAAGCAGATTACGAAAAGCGTTCAGCACGATGCTGAAATGCCCAAAAAAGATTTGAAGGATACTAAAAACAAAGAAATGCTTGAAAAGATGTCAGATATTTCCAAAATTCAAGCACCCAAAAAAGTAACTAATAAGATAAAAAAAGATGATCAGGACCAAAAGTTGGAGCCAATAGATGCAAATGTTTTACGTCCAGTAGCATCCGTATCTTCTAAGAATGTGTCAGTGGCCGTATCCATTCCAGAGGTTGAAAAAGAGGGGGCATTTGAGGCGGCCATTCCAGTTGAAAATGAGCAATTGTTGAAAACGGAAACTGAAGATCAAGTAAAAGGTATTCCAAAAGTTGAGTCCTTTGAAACGCTCATCATTGAAGATTTCACCCATTTTTCCAAAGAGAATTTAGTTGCACATATAGAAGGTCTTCCAAAAGATATAGATTTCAAACAAGTTTCTAACAGTCTTCGAAACTTAAAAGCAAGATTCGATGAGCTTTTTGAGGAATCCAAAGCCCTTGCCTTAGGTGTTTTTCTTAAAGAAGAAGGAACTGAGGCAGATGATTTTTTTTATAAAGGAGATGAGCTCGATCAAAAATTTGAATCAATCTATAATGATTTAAACAAAAGGAAGAATCAGCATTATGCCCAAATGCAGGATCAAAGAGATGAGAATTTTAAAAAGAAAAATCTGATTTTAGATCNATTACGGGATATCAGTAAAAACAACTTTGATNTTNATATTAAAATTATCAAAGAGCTGCAGCAGTCCTGGCAAGAAATAGGTCCAGTTCCAGGGAATCAGCACAAGCTTCTCTGGGCCAACTACAATGCATTACTAGATCGGTTTTATGATTCTAGAAGCATCTATTTTGAATTGAAAGATTTAGATAGAAAGAAAAATTTAATAGCTAAAACTGAGTTATGTGAAAAGGCAGAAAAACTCTTCTCTAAAGAAAACTCTAATGCTGCAATCAAAGAGCTCAATGAACTGCATGAGCAATATAAGAAGGTAGGACCTGTGCCTAGAGATGATCAAGAAAATCTTTGGCAAAGATTTAAGTTGGCTTCAGATAAGGTTTTTGAGAAGAGAAAGGAGTTTATAGAAAATTTTAAGAGTGTGCTGCTTGAAAACTTTGAGAAGAAAAAAGCCATCATAGCAGAAGTTCAGAAATATGAAGATTTTGATTCTGAAAAAATTAGAGATTGGAACAAGGTTGCCTCGAAATTAATGAAATATCAAAAAGATTGGGAAGCCATTGGCGAGATACCTCGTGAGAAATCAAAGGAAATCAATAAGTATTTTTGGGGAGCATTTAAAAAATTCTTTTCTAAAAAGCGTACCTTTATTCAAGCGTTTGAGTCAGAAAAAGACGCAAATTTGATAACTAAAAGGGATCTGATTCAACAAGCACAATCTCTAGTTGATTCCAAAGAGGATAGCATGAAAATTTCTGAAAAATTGAAATCGCTTCAAATAGATTGGCGGAAAATAGGACCTGTTCCTAACAAATACAGGAACAAAGTTTATGATCAATTTAAAGGAATATGTGATGCCTTTTTTGATAAAAAAAGATTGGAATATAAAGATCAAAACAAGGATTTTGATCAAAATTTAAAGAAGAAGACAGCAATTATCGAACAATTGAGAACTTTAGCTAAATCTTCAAAAATCGATTTTGATGAAGTCTTTACATTGGTAGACACTTACTTGGCTATCGGCTTTGTACCTAAAAATGACATAAAAAAAATAAATAATCTTTATGATCAGACCATAAAGTCATTGATAAATACTGATAGTATATCTGAAGAGGCGCGTGATGAAATTAGAACTCAACTAGAGATTTCTAAATTGAGGAAAGGACCTCAATCTCATTTTAAAATGAATCAAAAAGAGGGTCAATTAAAGAGGAAAATTTCATTTTTGGAGAATAACATCAATATATGGAAAACCAATATTGATTTTTTTGCTTCATCAAAAAATGCTGATAAATTGAAATTAGAATTTAATCAGAAGATTGAATCAGCTGAGAAAGAAGTCAAAGCACTGCAAGAACAGTTGTTAATTTTGAGAGGAGCTTAAAAAAACCAATGCCAGGTTTGCAATAATAACTACCTAGATTACATTTGCAATAACATTGATAGATTGTATTATAAGCCTCCTTAGCTCAGTTGGCCAGAGCAGCGCACTTGTAATGCGCGGGTCGTTGGTTCGAATCCGACAGGAGGCTCAAAAAGTCGTTATTTAATAATGACTTTTTTTTCAGTTATGTGTAATGGAGCCTTACTTTACGAAATCAGTTATAATTTGATCAATTGGTCCTTTTTTTGTTTAAAGTATTTCTCTATTTGAACAAAATAACTTAGCCTTTTCATAAATATCATTTTCACTATTCAAGCTTTTAATCTTATTTTGCCTGTGAAAATTCCTACAATTTATTTTGTCAAAGCCATTTTGATTTTCTCATGACTTGGAAAAGCCTATTTTTTGCATTTTTTGAAGATTGAACATTTGTATGTTTTTAAAAAAAGAGATCGAAAATATATTTTTTGGAATAAAAATCATTTGTTCAGCCCTCATACTATTGATAATGTTGACACTTTTTTTTTACATGGGGTTTGTTGATTTTAATTTTAATGCCTTTCCAATTGAAGAGACATTCGAGATCAAAAAGAAATATGATGTAAATGTTTTGGATGAATCACCGAAAAGTAAATTAGTAAAATATGGGTTTGAACTTTTTCAAAATACGTCTAGTTACATAGGTGCAGGTATTGATGATTCAGATAAAGTATTTTCAGGTAACAACTTAACTTGTAGTAATTGTCATTTGTTGGCGGGGACAAAGCCTTTCTCTGCCTCTTTGATTGGAGTAGTTAGGCGCTTTCCTCAATATAGGGGTAGAGAGCACAAATTAGGGACGATTCAAGAAAGGATCAATGGTTGCATGGAGCGTAGCATGAATGGAAAAATGATGACTGTAGATAGTTATGAAATGAAAGCATTGGTTAGCTATCTCAAATGGATCGGTCGCGATGCACCAGAAGATGGGAAAGTTTTCGGTCAAGGCTTTATGGAAGTCAAACTGCCCAATAGAGCAGTAAATTTAGAAAATGGGCTGATGGTTTATAAAGCACAATGTGTCTTGTGTCATGGAAGTAAAGGAGAAGGGATCAAAGGGTTGAATAATAAGGCATATGAATATCCACCGCTTTGGGGTCCTGATTCATATAATAATGGTGCAGGAATGTCCAGAGTGATTACTGCAGCCCAGTTTATCAAGGGGAACATGCCTTATGGCGTTACTTATGAATCGCCAATATTGTCGGATGGAGATGCCTATGATGTGGCGGGATACATCAATCAACAAAAAAGGCCCATTAAAATCAATTTGGAGCTTGACTTTCCAGATTTGAATCGCAAACCTGTTTCTACGCCTTATCCACCTTATGCGGATGAATTTAGTCTGAAACAGCATCAATTGGGACCTTTCCAGCCCATCATTGCCTATTACAAGCAAAAGTTCAATTTGATTAAGAAGAAGTAGAAAAATCTATTTCAGTTTATGGATTTTTTTCAATATTTTTATGCTAAATACTTTTATCAATTGTTAAACAATCTAATAAATGAAAAACACTAATATTAAATCAAGGCGTAAATTTTTTAGTGCAATGGCACTTGGTGCTACGGCTACTTCTCTGCCTTTTTTAACCAATCCAGTATATGCGGAATCTGATCAATTGGCCGAATCTAAATTTAAACAAGCGGACGATTGGTTCAAAAAGATTAAAGGTAAACACAGAATAGTTTATGACGGTTCTACACCTCACGGAGGTTTACCTGTAATTTGGAACTGGGCTTTTTATACCAGTAACAATGCAACGGGGAGTAATGATTCAGAGATTACCGCCATGACTGTTTTTAGGCATACGGGATTAATGTATGCTTTCAAAGATGAGATTTGGAAAAAATATCAACTTGGGGCAATGGTTGGTATCAATGATTCTTATACTGAAGCACCCTCTTTAAGAAATACCGTCTATGAACCAAAGGAGAATGATTTTCCACTTCCAGGTATTGATGGTGTGAAAAGGCTTCAAGAGAGAGGTGCTTTATTTTGTGCTTGTGATTTAGCGACAAAAGTATTTAGCGGTATGGCTGCAAAAAGTATGAAGTTAGATCCAACGGAAGTATACAATGATTGGGTAAATGGATTACTTCCAGATGTTCAATTGGTCCCTTCAGGTGTTTGGGCCCTAGGTAGAGCTCAGGAGAATGGTTGTGGCTATATTTTTGCTGGGGGATGATTTTCTCAACTTTTTCAGTTTGAATTTCATTTATTGATTTAATGAAAAGCTCTTAGCGAAAAGTTAAGAGCTTTTTTACGTTTTGGTACGAATACTTTAACCAAAAAAAATGATCAAGTAAGTTTTTCAATAAGCTAATTGGTAGGCGATTGTAAGGTAGATTGACATAGATTACCTTTATTGATAAAATGTCAATTTTATTCTTTTTTTAACTAATCCTTCTTTTTATTTTTAATCTTCTATGGTATATACCAAGTACTATTTTATAAAAGAGTAAAAATGTTCAAGATTATTTATTTTTTATGACGTGCGACATGTAATTGGTCATTAATATATAAAATTAAATTTTTATAAGCTATGAAAAGACGTGATTTTATTAAAAAAAGTACTTTTTTTAGTTCTGCTTATGTCCTACCTAAGTCAAATAATTTTAATGATTCTGATTCTTTTAATCACGAACCTGTAGTTATTTCTACTTGGGATCACGGCTTATTAGCCAATAGAGTGTCATGGGATATCTTAACTGCTGGAGGAAAATCACTAGATGCAGTCGAACAAGGTGTAAGAGTGGTTGAAGCAGACCCTAACATTAGGACTGTTGGAATTGGTAGTTATCCAGATAGAGATGGCATTGTTACGCTTGATGCTTGTATCATGGATTATAAGAGTAATTGTGGTTCAGTGGCGTTTTTGCGAGATATTATCAATCCAATTTCTGTGGCAAGGAAAGTAATGGAGGAAACACCTCATGTAATGTTGGTAGGTCAGGGGGCTAAAAAATTTGCCTTAAAAAAAGGATTTAGAGAGACGAATTTACTCACTGATTTATCTAGAAAAGAATGGAATTCATGGAAAAATTCTTCAAAATATGAGTCAATTATTAATATAGAAAATCATGATACAATTAGTTCTTTGGCTTTGTCAGGGGATGGGCGTTTGGCGGGTGCTTGTACGACAAGTGGCAGTGCTTATAAAATGCACGGTCGAGTAGGGGATTCACCAATAATTGGTGCCGGATTGTTTTTGGATAATAAGGTAGGCGCAGCAGCAGCAACTGGCTTAGGAGAAGCTGTGATAAAATCCTCAGGAAGTGCAATGGTCGTAGAGGCTATGCGAAATGGGTCTTCTCCCCAAGAGGCTTGTGAAAATGTTATTTTGAGGATTTTAAAAATGAATAAAGAAGTGGAAAATCTTCAGGTGGGATTTATTGCTTTAGATATACGAGGCAATGTAGGTGCTTTTAGTATAAAAAAAGGATTCAATTATGCTTTTTGTAATCAAAAAGAAGGTCACTTACTGTTACCCGCTAATTATTTAGAATAACTTCAATTTTTTAATGCTTTTTTAACTGCGCTTTTAAGTTGATTGGCATAAACATTAGAATCGATAATTATACCTTTTTGATTGACTAAAAAATAGGTAGGTATGGCTGGTACCTGGTAGGCCCTCACCAAGCTACGGTCTTCATCCCATATATTGACCCAAGGAATATTATATTTTTCAATGGCTGCACGCCATTTTTCTTCTTTGAGGTCATTACTTATACCAATTATATTCACTTCTAAGCGATTATATTTATTATAAAGAGGAATGATAGTACGGTCCAAGGATTTGATACAGGGCCCACACCAACTAGCCCAAAAATTAATAATGGTGACTTTACTCTGACTGGTTTCCAATTGTACCTTCAAGCCATTAAAACTTGTTAAGTCAAAATTGGGTGCTTTTGTATTTTTTCTCAATTGAGCATAAGCTGTGAAACCCAAAAAGTATAACATGAATAATAGAAAGAATAACTTCATAAACTTTAATTCTTGGACAAAAAAGCCTACTTTTTTATTGAAGCAAATCTAAAGGGGCCTTATATTACTGTTTTCTATATGGAAGTTAACCCAATTTAATATCTTGCTGAATAAAGGGTTGTTTGTACAATCTTTGGCCACTGGTTTGGTAAATGGCATTAGCCAATGCTCCAGAAATTGGAGGTAGGGTAGGTTCTCCAAGTCCAGTTGGATCAATTCCATTATCGACAAAGAAGACCTCTATTTCTGAAGGTGATTGACGGTGTCTAATCATGCTGTATGTATCAAAGTTCTTTTGTATTGTACTACCTTTATCAAAAGTTAAATTACTGTACATGGCATGCCCAATTCCATCGATGATCCCTCCTTCGGCTTGATTGATGGCTCCTTCGGGGTTGATAACAATACCACAATCGATTGCACACCAAACTTTCTTAATTTTGTATTTTCCGTTTACCATTTCCATATCGAGGACTTGTGCAACATAGGTATTGTGACAAAAATAAGCAGAAACACCTCTGTAAATGCCTTTTGTTTTGACGTTCCAATTAGATTTATCTCTTACCAGTTTTAGTACTCCTGCATATCTTTGAGGATCGTAGTCATTGTCAGATCCGATGGGATTATTGATATTGCGATCAAATAATTCTAATCTAAAATCAATAGGATCTTTACCGGCAGCTTCAGCCACCTCATCTAAAAAAGATTGTTCTGCCCCTGCAATGAAATTCGACCTAGGTGCTCGCCAAGCACCGGTTGAGATGTTTGAATCAATACTCGTTTTTTCAACTAAGTAATTGGGTACGGCTCCCGCTGGAAATCTATTTTCATAAACAGGGCTTTCATGAATACCTGTACCATGAATTGAAAATCCGATAAGCTCATTTTTGTTATCTAGTGCGGCTCTATATTTAACTTTATAGGCCGGTCTATAAACTCCCTGAGTCATGTCATCTTCTCTAGAGTAAATGAGTTTTATCGGTTTTCCCGTTTTGTATGATATTGTGGCCGCTTCTAATCCAAAATTTCCATATAACCGTCGTCCAAATCCACCACCCATTCGGGTAAGATTTACTGTTACATTTTCAATGGGTATATCCAAAAGGTTAGAGATACTCTTACCCATTGATTCAGGTGTTTGAATGGGTCCTATAAGTTCAGCTTTTTCTTTACTTACTTCAGCAAAGAAATTCATAGGCTCCATGGTATTATGGGCAAGAAAAGGTGCACTATAGGTCTTTTCGATAACTCGAGATGCTCTTTTAAAAGCTTGTTCAGGATTTCCGTCTTTTCGAGCCAATTCTTTATCTCCAGTTTGGAGAGATTGTTCTAGTTTGAATTCGTGGTCTTGACTATTTTCAGCGGGAGAATCCCATTCCCATTCTGCTATTAGTGCTTTTTTAGCTTTCATGACCTGCCAAGTATTGTTACCCACAATAGCAATGACCTCAGTGAAAGCATTGACATTTGACCATGAAGCTTCCTTAGGAGCTGTATTGATAATCAATACATCAGAGATACCTGGCATTGATTTAATTACCTCTTCATTGAAGCCTTTTAATTTCATACCGAAGGCAGGCGAGTGCTCAATCATTGAGATTTTCATCCCTTCCCTTTTGAAGTCTAAACCAAAAAGAGGTGCTCCAGAAATGATTTTTTCACCATCCACATTTTTCGTGGGTTGTCCTATAATTTTAAAATCTTTTGGATCTTTTAATTGTACTTTTTCTGGGATTTCAAGTGTACTTGCGTTAGCTGCCATATCTCCATAAGAAGTAGATTTTCCAGTCTCTTTATGTTTGATGGTACCATTTGAGGTAGCCAAACTTGATATAGAAACGCCCCATTCTTTTGCAGTAGCCTCCATGAGCATGTGTCTTGCCGTAGCGCCCGCCATTCTTAAGCTCTGCCATCCACGACGAATAGATTGGCTTCCTCCCGCGATTTGTCTCTCATATTTTTGTGTATCTAAAGCGGCCTGTTCTACGATAACATTTTCCCAGGCCACATCTAGCTCTTCGGCCACTACCATTGGCATAGATGTCTTAATGTTTTGACCAATTTCTGGATTTGGTGAAAATATGGTTACCAATCCATTTTCTCCAATTTTAATGAAGGCATTGATGTCAAACCATGACTTGGGCATGGACATGGCTTGCTCTTTGGTGGGATTGCAACTGGCAAGCCAGCTAAAACCAAGAATCATACCACCACTTGATGCTGCAGAAACTTTTAAAAAAGATCTTCTATTGTATTTTGTTTTAACAAGTATCATAACATTCAATAATTAAGTGAGTTGAGCAGCCGCGGTTTTGATGGCAGTTTTTATTCGTGTATAAGTACCACATCGGCAAATATTACCTGTCATGGCCCGATCAATATCTGTATCGGATGGATTTGGATTAGTTTTGAGAAGAGCTGTGGCATTCATAATCTGTCCAGATTGACAATATCCACATTGAGCTACATCGTGGGTTAACCAAGCTTTTTTAACAATATTTTCGATTTTTTCGGTTGATTTTGAAATGCCTTCTATAGTAGTAATTACTTGATTACCAACAGCACTTACAGCTACAGAGCAAGATCGAATGGCGGATCCATTTAAATGAACCGTACAGGCTCCGCATTGGGCAATTCCACAACCATATTTGGTTCCTACCAAATCTAAATGATCACGTAATACCCACAAAATAGGGGTATCTGTATCGGCATCAATTTTTTTAACCTTTCCGTTGATGTTGATGTTATATTCAGGCATAGTTTATCACATTAATATTTTATGTTGCTCCAATATACTGACGAATGTCCTTATATCAAAGAATATTTTGAGTAACAGTTTTACTTTTTGCAAGCTCTTAATTTGTAGCTTCATTTTTTAATTAACCATCTTCAGAGTAAAAAATTCATTAATAATCATTTAGTTTTATAGGTGTAACTTAATTGTGAGTCATGTTAAAGATTAGTCTGAACAGGTTATTAAATGAGGGTATCAAAAAAAGAACTTTTTTTATTACATTTTTGTTAATCATTTTTTTTGGAGGGTTTGGCATCAGCGGCTGTAGTACTTCTGATAAATTAGCAGTTGATCAAGGGATGCGAATTTCTTTGATTGGTAACAATTTAGGTGCCAGAATGATGCACTATGGATTTTTTGAAACCGAAGTACACCTTAAGTTCCCTGACAGTCTTTTAGTCATCAGAAATTTATGTGATGGAGGAAACACTCCTGGTTTTAGACCTCATTCGGGTAGAAATGAGCCTTGGGCTTTTCCAGGTGCTGCTCAATTTCAAGGTGACTTGGCTCAAAAGTCAGGGAGTGAGGGACATTTTGAAACTCCGGATCAGTGGCTGGATAGGTTGGATACTGATTTGATCATAGGTTTTTTTGGATTCAATGAATCCTTTGAGGATTCATCAGGCTTAGCTCTTTTTATGGATGAATTGCATGCTTTTGTCACGCATACTCAGGCTCAAAAATACAATGGTCATAAAGCACCATCCTTGGTATTAGTTTCGCCTATTGCTTTTCAAGATTTGTCAAAAACAGAAGATTTGCCTGATGGAATTGAAATTAATAGGAGGTTGAAAATGTATACGCAAGCTATGGCTAACGTAGCGCTGAAAGAAAAAATACCTTTTATTGATGTTTACACACCTAGTACGAAATGGTTTTCAAATAAAAAATTAACTATTGATGGTATGCAACTTAATGAAGAGGGCTACCGCATATTTTCGTCATTCTTATCCACTACATTATTTGGTCGGTTAAGAAAAGGTAAGGAGATAGACTTTGAGGAAGTAAGAGCCCGTGTGTTAGATAAAAATTGGTTTTGGCAGAATGATTTTAAAATTCCCAATGGTGTACACGTTTTTGGTAGAAGGTATGATCCTTTTGGTCCAGATAATTATCCTGATGAGTTAAAAAAAATCAGGGAGCTTACCCAAATTCGTGATACCGCGATTTGGCGTTTTATGCAAAATATTCAATATGATGTGCCCTTAGCAGACAGTCGAACACATAAATTGTCAGTTGTGAAAACTAATTATAGAAATACAAAGAGCGTTTCTTATTTATATGGACAGGAGGCCCTGGCGACACTTAAGGTGCCGGAGGGGTATAAGATTGAACTTTTTGCCTCGGAGGAAACCTTTCCAGATTTGGCTAATCCGGTTCAGTTGTCATTTGACGATAAGGGTCGCTTGTGGGTCGCTACCATGCCGAGCTACCCTCATTATAAACCAGGGGATGCCAAGCCCAATGATAAATTACTTATTTTGGAGGATACTAATGAAGATGGTAAGGCAGATCAGCAGACTATATTTGCAGAGGGATTGCACTTGCCTATTGGATTTGAGTTGTCTGCCGAGGGTGTATACATCTCACAGGGGAGTCATTTAAAATTATATAAAGACTTGGATGGTGATGATCGAGCGGATGACGTCGAAATTCTGTTAAGTGGTTTCGACGATCATGATACTCATCATGCTATTAGTGCTTTTACTGTAGACCCTTCGGGTGCTATTTATATGGGTGAAGGAGTTTTTTTACATACCAATGTAGAGACGCCTTATGGACCCATAAGGGCAACTAATGGAGGGTTTTATAGATTCAGTCCACAAAAACATAAACTGGAGCGTACTGCACAATTGTCTATCCCAAATCCGTGGGGTATTGCTTTTGATACATGGGGTCAAAACTTTTTCTGTGACACATCTGGTCCGGATGTACGCTGGATGATGCCAGGATCTATCCAGCCAAAATATGGAATCGCATCTCCTAAATCTCAGAACTTGATAGAACAGGCTCATAGAGTGAGGCCCACTTCAGGTTTAGAATTTGTATCTAGTCGTCATTTTCCAGATGAAGTTCAAGGTGATTTACTGATCAATAATACTATTGGGTTTTTAGGTACTAAGCAACATAAGTTTATGGATAAGGACACGGGTTATGAATCAAAGCATCGTCAAGATCTGATCGTTGGAACGGATCCAAATTTCAGACCAGTTGATATGGAGTTTGCTCCTGATGGGTCTTTATATGTAGTGGATTGGCACAATGTTTTGGTGGGACACATGCAACACAATGCACGTGATCCATTGAGGGATCATGTACATGGGCGGATTTATCGTGTGACTTATCCTTCTAGACCTTTGGTGATACC
>NZHT01000094.1 GCA_002691385.1 Flammeovirgaceae bacterium
AATACCAGAATTTTTTGAGATTTTTGTGGAAGGCTGTCTTCTTAAACCTATGCCTAAAGACGTATCGATTTTTGATCAAAGTGAAGAGAGGGTTGTTAGTGGATCAACAAAATAATGAGTTTTTGATCATCGGAGAGAATGTGCACACCACGAGGGCTATTACTAATAAGAGTCCGAGATTGGTTGAACAAAATGGAATCCAAGGACTCGGCTTTGAGTCTGTTGGAGGTGAGGAACTTTTTCTTCCGCTTTCTGAGGAAATTAAAAATAGTCAAGAATACAGACAGAAGCGTATTAAACACATGAAACTAGCCGTCCAAACGGGAATGTCAAATACAGATGAATCACTTGTCGCAGTGGAGTACTTGCGCAAATCGGTTGTTGATCAGGAGAAATCTGGCGCTCATTTTATCGATATAAACATTGATGAAATTTCTGTAAATCCTAATGAACAAGCTAAGGCTATGGATTGGCTTGTTACACAGTGTAAAGAGATGACTGCGTTGCCTTTATCAATTGATTCCTCATTACTAGAGTTGATTCGTACTGGCCTAGAAGCAGCATCTCGAGAANGAGGAGATAGGAGAGTAATGCTTAATTCNGCGAGCCTTGAAAGATCCGAAGCTCTAGACCTAGCCGTTGAATTTAATGCACGNGTGATCGTTACTGCTGCCGGTGAAAGTGCGATGCCATCNGGCGTAGATGAAAGGGTGCAGAATGCTTCACGGATGATCAATTCCGCTTTGGAAATGGGAATAGAGATAGGCGATCTTTTTGTAGACCCTCTAGTGTTCCCGATTTCAGTTGATTCTTCTTATGGAAGAGACAGTCTTGATGCCATAGTTCAAATACGTAAAGAATTTGGTGAAGAAATTCATGTAACAGGCGGTATGAGCAACGTCTCATTCGGTATACCGATGAGAAGCGTTATAAATACGGTTTTCTTGGCATTGGTGATAGAAGCCGGTGCGGACAGTGGAATAATTGACCCAATAATGAATCCAATCGATCAAGTATTCGATGTTGATCGTTCTTCGGAGTCTTACGTTTTGGCTGAAAACACATTACTGGGCAAAGATGAGTTTTGTACTGAATATATTTCAGCATGGAGGGAAGGAAGAGTAGTTGCATTTTAAATTAAAAAAAATACTCGAAGAAAGTAATTTCGGAACAATTTTGGATGCGTTTACGNTTCCTGATTATTCCCAAAGTGTGGAGGCAAAATGACAAAAATGCGAATGAACCAAGCCATTTCTAAAGCTTTAGANGATGAGATGNAACAAGANGAAACTGTTGTGATCTTTGGGGAAGATATTGCAGCGGCCGGAGGACCATTTAAAACTAGTGATGGTTTGCTAGAGCAATTTGGAGCAGAAAGAGTTAGAGATACTCCAATTTCTGAAATGGGATTTTTAGGTGCAGCCGTGGGGGCAGCAGCTACAGGTCTTCGTCCTGTAGCTGAAATAATGTTNATCGAATTTCTTGGAGTTGCACTTGATCANTTNGTTACAGAGGCAGCGAAGTTNCANTANTTGTCNTCAGGGCGNTACAAGGTNCCTCTNACNATAAGAGCATCAGTTGGTGCTGGTTTAGGATTTGGNACNCAACACTCNCAAACNCTTGAATCTTGGCTTTATGGCTGCCCGGGTGTGAAACTTGCTGCGGCTTCTGGCCCACANAGTGCTTATAGTCTTTTGCGTGCTGCTATAAGAGATGANAATCCNGTATTGNTNCTTGAACCNCGTNTTTTGTATTCACAGCGAGANGANGTTGTGACNGGGGATTCAGCGNTAGNTGANTTGGGNAAAGCAAAAGTTGTTTCCNCGGGGGAAGANGNAACTGTTGTNGGTTTTGGNTCNACTGTNTCTACGATTNAGACCGCNTTGGANGGAGCAAACTCTCTCAGCAGAANTTATTGATTTGCAAACNCTNATNCCNTGGGACCNAGAGNCAGTNANGAATTCAGTATCGAAAACTNNCAAATTGGTNNTNGTNGAAGANAATCCAAAGTCATTTGGNTGGGGNNCTGAAATNGCTNCAACTATTTCAACTGAACTATTNGATGTTTTAAAAGCCCCNGTNTTGAGNATNACNGCACCTGATGTGCCAATTCCATTTGCGAAAGATTTGGAGGAAAGATACTTGCCTAATTCAACATATGTAAAGTCACAAATCGAAGAATTCCTCTTGACCGGAAGCCTTCCAAAGGCATGGTGGCATGAGCAGAAAGCAGGAATGTGATGACAAAAGAACTTGATAGGCGTGAAGAAATTTCCAAAGATCGTCTTTTTAGATTTGAAAGAATGTTAGAGATACGTTCGTTTGAGGACCGAGTGCAAGACTTGTTTGCTGAAGGACTTGTTCACGGAACGACACACACATGTCAGGGTCAAGAGGCTGTAGCTGTTGGAATTGCCTCAGCATTAAGGCCTACGGATACGGTAACTTGCACTTATAGAGGACACGGTGTCGCACTCGCTCTAGGTCTAACCCCAGAGTCTTTGTTAGGAGAAATAATGGGTCGCCAAATAGGATCCGTGGGAGGGGTTGGGGGCTCTATGCACTTAGCCTTACCGTCTATTGGCCTCCTTCCTACTTTTGCAATAGTAGGTGCAGGAATACCTGTTGCTGCAGGAGCGGCGTTGAGACACCAAGTCATGAAAACAGACGATGTGGCGCTAGCAGTCTTCGGAGATGGCAGTACTAATATAGGCGCTTTTCACGAAGGTTTGAATCTTGCTTCAATCTGGAATTTACCTGTGGTTTTTGTTTGCGAGAATAACCAGTATGGAGAATATAGTCGCATTGAGAAAACGACTCCGATTGAGAATATTTGCGAACGGGCTGTGTCATATGGAATGCCCGGTAAAAAATTTGATGGTCAAGATGTTGACGATGTGGTTGCTGCAGTCTCAGATGCAGTAGAAGTAGCACGTTCAGGAAATGGACCGACACTCCTGGAATTAGAGACTTACCGATATGCAGGTCATTCTCGTGCGGATACGGCACCTTATAGGCCTGAGGGTGAATTTGATGAGTGGTATGAGAGGGATCCTATAAATACATTTTGCGAACGTTTGAAAGATGAAGGGGTTCTTTCTGAGTCAAAAGAATCGGAAATAAGAAAAATTGTTGACCAACGAATTGAGACGGCAGTTGAGACAGTAAAAAATAGTCCAGCTCCTGAGGTTAAATCGATGTTTAACAATATTTATGCATAAGGAGAGTTCATGAAGGAAACAGTAAATCTTCCCAAGCTGGGTGACACCTCTGACGAAGTTTTGATAATTGAATGGATTAGAGATGCGGGCGACCGAGTGGAGGAAGGGGATCCACTTGTTTTGGTTGAAACAGATAAAACTGAAGTTGAAATAGAGTCGCCTCACGCTGGAACTATTACTGAAGTATTGGCTGCAAGCGATTCAGAAATTTCAACTGGTGATCCATTGTGTGTTATTGAGTCTGATTGATTTTTACCAGTTGCTAGTAGCTAATAAGAAAAGAGATATGTGGGCAAAATACCTGTAACAGTTATTGGGGGTTACTTAGGCTCAGGTAAAACCACCTTAATAAATAAAGTTATCTCTCAGGATCATGGTCTGAAGTTGGCCTTGCTTATAAATGATTTTGGTGACATAAATATAGATGCTTCATTAATTGAATCTCAGGATGGGGACGTTTTAAGCCTTAGCAATGGCTGTGTTTGCTGTACTCTGTCTGATGATTTTTCTCTGGCTATGGAACAGATTATAAGTTCCTCTGCGAACTTTGATCGAGTAATAATTGAAATGAGCGGCATAGGTGAGCCTCATAAGGTGGCAAGTTATGTTCAGGAAACGGATTATTTCCTTGATGGGGTAGTTGTTTTGTTGGATGTAACAAAAATAAAGGATTGGGCTGAGAATAGGTATGTAGGGCCTTTGATCATAAGACAAATAGAATCAGCTGATTTGCTAATTGGCACCCATCTTGACCTGGTTAGCGATTTTAGAGAAAAAGAAATTAGAGAGTGGTTGGAAAATTACACCGATTCTGTTTTTTTACAGGCACCTATTTCTTTAGATCTTCTAGTTGGTTTAGAAATCAATAGAAAAACAGTAAAAGATATTGATTTTGATCATAACCATTTAACAATTTCTGCACTTATCGATCCGTTCGCATCTAAAGACCTTTTAGAAGACTGGTTACATAGAAGACCAAAAGAGGTTGTACGTGTCAAAGGAATAGTTGAAATAGAGAACGAGATTGAAAAATCGTTTGTTGTTCAAAGTTGTGGTGCACGCGCTTCTGTAGTCCCTTTTTTTGATGGCAAGCAAGAGGAAAAAAATGCAATCGTTGCTATAGCTACAAAGAATGTTAATAAAGAGAGAGTCGAAAAATGGCTATATGAGATTGGTCGCCCTGAGCACCACGATCATGATCATTAGAGGTTATTGCTAGTAAACATTTCTTCCCAGTTTGTCTCTTCTAGAAAGTCTTTTATGAATTTGAGAAAAGAGGCAGCATATGCTCCATCGAAAGCACGATGATCCCAAGCTAAAGACAGAATTCCTATAGATCTGACTACTATCGATTCAGCTCCGTCCTCATCTTTGAGGACCGCTGGTCTACGAGATATTCCGTCTGTTGAAAGAATAGCTACTTGAGGTTGATTGATGATTGGTGCTTGAAACATAGTTCCGAATGGGCCAGCATTAGTGATGGTAAACGTTCCACCGCTTATTTCGCTTTGATGCAATTTTTTATTTTTCGCCCTAATCGAAATGTCGTGTACTTGTCGGGCAATTTCTTGTGTTGACAGTTTGTCGACTCCATGGATTACGGGTGCTATTAAACCCTCGAAGTCCAGATCAACAGCCACTGCGATATTTATGTCTTCATTAATCGTTAAATCCGTGTCATCAACGTTTGCGTTTAGATGAGGAAATTGCTTCAGAGCTTCGGCAGTAGCTTGCATTATAAATGGTAAATAAGTGAGGCTATATTTTTCAGATTTTCTCCAATCATCGCCATAAGTTTTTCTGACTATTTCGACATTCTCGTAGTCAACCTCCATCGCTGTAAGTACGTGCGGGGATACGGACTTTGATTGTTGCATATGTTTGCCAATTTGGCGCCTAATTTTAGTCAGTGGTTTTTTGTTAGTATTGTTTTTTGTGGAGTCGTTCATATTTATTTCGTTTAGAGATTTTGGCTTACAGCATCACCGATTGCGATAGTTCCGGTTATTTCATCGTTTATTTCATGGCAAGCTTTAGTGATCTTTTGAGCAGCGTCCTTTTCGCCAAGAAAGTCGAGCATCATGGCACCCGAAAGTATTGCAGCAATAGGATTTGCGATTCCTTTACCTGCGATATCTGGAGCTGAGCCGTGGACAGGTTCAAACATAGAGGGTCCAGTTCTGTCGGGATTAAGATTTGCTGACGAAGCTACTCCGATGCCTCCAGAAACTGCTCCTCCAAGATCGGTCAAAATATCTCCAAAGAGGTTATCGGTAACTATTACGTCGTATTGTTCAGGTGACTGAACCATGTAGATGCATGCAGCGTCACAGTGGTTGTAGTCGGTTGAGACCTCTTTGAATTCTTTTGCCACTTCGTTAAATGTTCGCTCCCATAGGTCACCCGCATAGGGCATGACATTTGTTTTATGAACCATTGTTAGATGTTTTTTACGGTTCATTGCCAAGTTGAATGCGAAGCGAATAGCTCTTTCGACGCCATGGCGAGTGTTTATTGATCCCTGTGTGGCAATTTCATAAGGGGTTCCGTATCTGTGGAAACCGCCTTCACCGGCGTACGGTCCTTCTGTATTTTCTCTCACTACTTGAAAATCGATATTATTTTCGTCGAACTTAAAAGGTCTTAGATTTACATATAGGTCAAGCTCAAATCTCATCTTCAGCAAGAGCCCTCGCTCGATTACTCCTGGAGGAACATTCGGAGTCCCGACAGCTCCAAGATATAGAGCATCAAGATCTTTCCATTCATTTAAGACACTGTCCGGCAGAACCGTTCCGTCATATTCGTATCTTGTTCCACCAAGATCGTATTCCACTGTCTCTATTTTTACCCCTGATGCATTAATTACTTTAAGGCCTTCATTAATAACTTCTGGCCCAATTCCATCTCCGCCTATAATTCCAATTCGGTTTGTCATATTCTCACCCTTTTAGTGAAGTTTTTAATCTATTTCGGCACAAGACCGTAAAGTCATTCTATTTTGCAATTAAATGAATAAGAAAGGGTCTCTTTAATTTAGTTATTTTCGGGATCAATTTTTTTGTTTTGTTAAAGAATTAGACATTGATTTATTAATCCACTTCTCTCAATACACTTAATAGGAAGGGGAATTTCATGGGTAATAAAAAAACTGATCATCCTATTGATTTAGCACCAGCTTGGGCTAATCCGGAAATCAGTAGTCTTTTGATAGACGGCTTTAGATACACATCGTCAGAATTTTCCCAAAAAGAATGGGAAGGCATGTGGACTAAAGTCTGGCTTCTGCTGGGTCGGGCTAACGAAATCCCTGAAAAAGGGGACTATCAAGTTGAAGAAATTGGCATCGAGTCAATAATTATGACCCGTCAAGAAGACGGCTCGGTTCGAGCTTTCTATAACGTTTGTCAACATAGAGGATCACGTCTTACGAGCAACACTAACGGAAATAATGAAGTGTTCAGATGCCCGTATCACAGTTGGGAATGGTCCTTTGACGGAACTCTTCTGTCGGTACAAGACCCTGAAGACTTTCATCAAGGTAACCCTTGTGAAGAGCTGACTTTAATGGAGGTGCCTTGCGAAATTTTTGCAGGTTTTATCTGGGTTAATTTGGATCCAGATTGTAAATCTTTAAAAAACTTTTTGGGACCTTTATGGGAGGAGTGGTCAGCTTATGAAATTGATGAATGGATGCGGGTGCTAAAAATCTCCACCAATGTTCCTTGCAACTGGAAAGTCATACAAGACAACTTTTGTGAGTCTTACCACCTGCCGACAGTTCATCCTCAACTAGCTGATTCGCATGAAGAAAACTACGCATATACACAATTCGATACGTCTACTGAGGGTCATAATCGTATGATCATGATGGGAGCTACGCCTTCAAGAGGTTTACGCGGGGAAAACCCTAATCTGCCAACCCCTTTAGCCGAAAGAATGGAGTATTGGGAATTAGACCCAACAGATTTTACTGATCGTGTTTTTGATGCGAGGTTAGCTTTGCAGAAAAAAATGCGAGAACTTGGAGACACAAGAGGGCATTCCCATTATGCAAACTTGCGTGATGCACAGTTAACCGACTCGCATCACTACAACTTATTTCCAAATTGTTCGCTGACTTTTTCAGCAGATGGAGTTTTGTTGCAACGTATGCGTCCAGACCCATCAGATCCCCAAAAATGTCTTTTCGATCACTGGTATTACACAAAAAATACTGAAATCGCAGATTCAGCCACAAATATCGAACTTACAGATGTCAGTGACTTGCAAGAAGTCATTCAATACGGAGAGCAATCACTGGGTTTAATACCTGATCAAGACATAGCTATATCTATCATGCAGCAACTCGGACTGCGCTCAAGGGGTTATAGGGGGGGGTATCTATCAGGACAAGAAAGCAGGATAAGGCGTTTTCACGACGTTATAGATAGTTATATAGAAGAGTAATTTTCGAAGTCTTAAAGAGAGGAAAAAATGGAAGAAAAATGGTTCACCGATCATCTCCCAAGCGAACGCTGGCCACACTATACGCGGGCAAATGCTGGTGAAGTTCTTCCCACCCCGGCAAGCCCATTTGGTCAAAGCTATGGATTCGACAACTGCATAATGAAAGGATGGCAATTAGGTTCAACTCAAACAGGCTTTTATGAACTTGATGAATATAGAGACAGGCAACCAGAGATGTGCGGTTTTTTTGGGGGCTACTTCTATATAAATCTTTCCTGTATTCGTATGCAAGCGGTTAGGAATCCAGCTATAACAGTTGAGCAACTGGATCTTGCAATTTTTGGAGATCAACCAGACTCTCCAAAATACGTACCGCATCCGGAAGATGAGAAGCCCCATTTGCAGGATCTGGCTGATGCACACATGCAGTTTGTTCTTACTGCTTCTGAATGGCCAGAACTTAATGAAGAAAGAAAACTCGCAGATAAGGAACGGAAAGAAAGACCGAACTTAAAATCACTTACCGATGGGGAGTTGCTCAAAAGGCTGCGAGATCTTCAACCGCTTATTGAGAATCTTTCGCGCAATCAAATGGTTTCAGCCGGCTCATCTGGAATCGCACCTGGGATGCTGGCAGCTGTAAGCGAAGCAATAGGAGATCTAAGTATTCCTGTTCGTCTCTTATCAAGTCTTGGTGAAATAGATTCCGCTGCTCCATCATTTGCTATATGGGACATGTCACGGTTGGTGAGAGATTCCCAAATTATTTCTGAAATTTTTGATTCACATTCTAACTCCTTGTTAGATGAACTGAATAAATCTGATTCTGCAGAAGTAGTCAAGTTTCTTGACACTTTCAACGATTTCGTATTTGAGTACGGCTCACGTGGAGCAAATGAGTGGGAGTTGAGCAGTGAAACTTGGGAAACTAACCCATCCATAGCGTTAAAAGCTATAGATCAAGTTAGATCTCAAAATGATGATCGGTCTCCAGCAATAGCCGCAGAACGTCTTAGACGAGAAAGAGAAAATCTCATAGAAGAGGTGAGAGAAAAGTTGAAAGAGATGGCAAATGATGAATTGACTGGAACCTTTGAGGGTGCAATAACTGCGGCTAACATGATGATTTTTCGGGAGCGCTCTAAGACCACTCTAGTGAAGCCGCTACACGAAAGTCGCATGACGATTCGTGAATTGGGAAGACGCCATGCGGAGACAGGAATACTTGATTCTGCTGAGCAAATATTTATGCTTCTAGACGAAGAATTGGAAACTTTTATAGAAAACCCGGATTCGTTTACGGAAATGCTTACGAAACGTCATGACGACTGGAAAGCATTATGGGATTTGGAACCACCATTTTTTATTAGAGATGGGGTTGTTCCAGATCTTTCACAGTGGGACAGAAAGTCTTTGGGGAATAAAACGTCACCGCTGAGTGTTGGGGATGTTCTAACGGGGGTTCCAGGATCTCCTGGAAGTACCCATGGAAGAGCACGAATAGTCCTCGATCCATCTAATCCGCCTGACTTGTCGCCTGGCGACATTATGGTTGCGCCAATAACAGATCCAGCATGGACACCACTTTTTTTAGCTGTGGAGGCCGTGATAGTAAATGTGGGAGCCCAAATCAGTCATGCCGTAATAGTAAGCAGAGAGTTGGGAATACCTTGCGTGGTCTCGGTAAGTGAGGCCACGAAACTTATACCTGATGGCGCTACTTTAGAAATAGATGGGACTTCAGGTAAAGTGACAATTCTGGAATTGCCTTGAATTCTCCTGAAAATGTGATGGCACTGGCTAGGCCTTGGGGATGTCCGCCACTACGAAATGTTCCGATTCTGGGAGATCAATATACTTCGCGAGAATTCTTCGACCGTGAATGGTCTTCTATGTGGACGAAAGTTTGGCTTCTAATGGGTCGTTCTTCTGAATTAAGTCAAGATGGTTCCTATCAAATGGAAGAGATTGGACCTGAATCATTTATCATGATTAGACAGAAAGATGGTTCGATCAGAGCTTTCTACAATGTCTGTCAACATCGTGGTTCACGCCTTCTCTTTAATAATGAAGGAATCTCTAACGAAATAGTGTGTCCTTATCATGGTTGGGAATGGGCCAATGACGGTTCATTGAGTCAGGTCCAAGATCCTGAAGACTTTATTGACGGAAACCCTTGTGATGATATGACCTTGGTGGAAGTAAATTGTGAACTTTTTGCTGGTTTCATTTGGATAAATATGGACCCTGAATGCATAAGTTTAAAGGATTATCTCGGCCCAGTTTGGGAAGAATTTGAGGCTTATGAGAGCCATGATTGGATTCGCGGACCTTCATCCACAGTTGATGTCAATTGCAATTGGAAGGTGCCACAAGATAATTCGTGCGAGTCTTATCATCTGCCCTCAGTTCACCCTCAGGGGCTGAAATGGATTGAACACAGCTATAAATATTGCCATTTTGACTGGTGTGAAGAGGGACATAATCGAATGTCTATACCAATGGTTACCCCATCTCATTCACTTACGAGGGAAGAGTTAGAAGTAGATGATCAGCTGAGAGAGATGTTGGAACCATGGGGTCTAAAAGCAGAAGATTTTGAAGGAAGAGAATTTGAAACTCGACAAACAGTCCAGTCAGTCAAAAGAGAAACTGGAAGTGAGCGTGGGTACCAATTCGATCAACTTTTTGACGATCAGCTGACAGATGCTTATCATTACAACATATTTCCTAATGTCACAGTTAGCTTCGCTGGGTCAGAATATATAGGACTTCAAAGAATGAGACCCCATCGTCGTGATCCGGAGAGACACTATTATGACAATTTTATGTACCTGTCTCATGGCGCAGCTGCGCGAATAGGGGCTACCAAACCAGAAGAAAGAAGATTTTTCAAATATGGAACAGATTTAATGAACCGAGAAATTGCCGATCAGGATCTGGCGGTAAGTACCGGACAACAATTGGGGTTGTCATCTCGAGGCTACAGCGGGGTAAGGCTTGCGGGTCAAGAAGGTCGTGTGCAGAGATTTCATGATGTTTTAGATGAATATCTAGAAGGGTCTAGACCTTAAAGTAGATTTATTGCTTAGTTAGCTTTTACTCATTTTCTTTCATAGTTGCCTTGACTGATAATGAGTTGGAGAGTTTCCACTTAGATAAAAATTCTAGTCGAGGATATTGATTTTATTTGAAGAATAAAATCAATATTATGATTGGACTGAGGTCAGAATAATGAAATTAGATGTTGTAAAGCGTGAAAAAGACTTTCTGAGAGTTTTTGGAAACGAGGCAGAAAGCTACCTGCAAGGTCAGTTGAGTCAAGATGTTGAAGGAATGTTAGATGGTGAGTCAAGGTTTACGTTTCTCCTTCAACCCTCCGGAAAAGTTGATGCATGGCTAAGAATTTATCGTCAAACTCAAAATGACTATTTACTTGATGTAGATAAGAACTACGGCGATCTAGTTCTTGCAAGACTTAAAAGGTTTTTATTACGAACTGATTGCACAGTAGAAATTTTGAATTATTTTCTTTACACAGAAATTGCAAACTCTCGAATTGAAAACAGTTTTGTCGACTGCTTTGCAATTCCATACTCTTGGTTTGGCTTCGAATTTACAGATTATATTTTCAAAAACGAGAGTCTCCCTGAAGGATTCAATCTAATCGATTACCAACTTTGGGAGGAAACAAGAATAAAAGCAGGTATTCCAGAGATAGGAAAAGAAATTGACGAATCGACAATCCCAGCCTCATTAGGAATAGTTGACTTTTCTGTTAGTTTCACTAAGGGCTGCTATACGGGTCAGGAACTGGTTGCGCGTATAGACAGCCGTAAAGGCGGCACACCATACCGTCTTGTAAAAATAAGTGGCGCTTCGGACGTCTCTGCAAGCCAAGGCTACCTTTTTCAGAATGGCGAAAAAATTGGAACTATCACTAGTGAAGCAGTTGCCGGTGACGGTTTTTTTGCACTTGGCTTCCTAAAACGAGGAATTGAAACTCCTACAGAAGCCCAGATTGTTGATAGTGATTCTAATGATAAAAAAGTTTTGGTCATGCCTTTAGAGGGTTGACACTTCTTGTGAAATCTTAAATCAGTATGAACGCAACCCGACACTGAAAAATTTACGTGTGTTGGGTCTGATTTTAAGCAGTTAGTTTTCCGCTCTTTTGGGTGGTTTTTGTTTTTTACCGTCTTCTTGACTGTAAATGATGTTGAAATTGCCTTTAGGTATTCTTATGCGTTTTACAGAGTTTTCTTTAAATCTTCTCTTGCTCTCTTTTCCAGTTGCTGTTGGTTGATTCTGATTAGGTTTGACATTTTTTTCTTGGGGAATGTTCTCTATGAGAAAACGATCTTCCATATATAGAACGATTGAACCATCAGAAGTGAAAACAATAGCTATTGGAGCGTTGGTCGCCATGATCTCTTCGAGAGCTGAGAAGAGACGTACACAGTTTTCACAAGATCCGTCTAGTAGTTGAAGGTTCTGCACATGATTAATTTAATCGAACGTATGTTCGATTAACAATTTGTCTTCAAATTAAATTTCAATCTTGGCAGTCATCGTTTCTTGGTTTCCCGTCCGTATATATGGTGTTGCACCATATTGCACTTCGATCTTCTAATCCGGATAACTGAAACATTCTCAGACGGTGTTTCACAAACATTTTGTCTTGATCAAGAGCTGGTTTTCAGTGACTAATGTTTAAATTTTTTGACCATACAGTCACTTTAAATGCCTTAAAG
>NZHT01000095.1 GCA_002691385.1 Flammeovirgaceae bacterium
TTTTTCATATTTTGTTCTTTTTAAAATTTACAATTTTTATCTCTATGGGTATTTTATAAATCAAATTTTATGTATTTATTAAATAAATAGGAAAAATAGGGTATTTTTTTACCCTAATAAATTAAAATTTACATAAATTTTAAAAAAATAGGTTTATTTTAAAAAATAACTACTAGTTAAAGTAGATATATCGATAAAAAGCTTATCTTTTTTACATCTAACAGATTCAAAGTGTCATAAAATTGCCAAATCTATGAAAAAATACAATTCAAATATTTTCAATATTTTTTATAATTTAAAATAATATTTATAATAAAAATATAAGAATATTGAAAATAATGACTTTGATAACATCAAATTACATAGTTCTAGAAATTTAATGTCCCATGCCATCAGATTATAAAATAGATTTTAATTTAGCAATCAGTCATGAGCACCCATTAAAAGTTATCCTTTGAAATTCAATAGGCAAAATCATTTGATTAGATAATTCGTATTGACAAGAAATATTATTAAGAGACTCTTAAAAGAATTGGTTTTTATAAGATTAAAGGAAATTGAAATCTATTTACTCCCAGAATTAGCAAAGAGCAAAATTCACAATAGTGAAAAAATAGGATTTGAATTATTGACTTGAGTTAATTTTCAGTAATAATCTTCCCCATATTGCTTCTGGAAAAATGAAAATAATTAATCCTAGAGTGAGCTTAAGCGTATATTAATAGAAAATGTCTTAAGAAAATGCATTAATACCTGTGATATCAGCACCAAGAATAAGCAAATGAATGTCATGGGTTCCCTCATACGTCACTACCGATTCTAAATTCATCATATGACGCATCATTGAAAACTCACCTGTAATTCCCATGCCTCCATGAATTTGCCGTGCTTCACGAGCTACATTCAATGCTACCTCAACACTATTCCTTTTAGCCATAGATATTTGAGGCGTAGTGGCTTTTCCTTGTTCCATCAATAATCCCAGTTTCCAATTAAGCAATTGAGCTTTTGTGATTTCAGTGAGCATCTCAGCCAATTTCTTCTGAATTAATTGAAATGATCCTATAGGCTTCCCAAACTGAATCCGTTCTAGTGAATATCGGCGGGCGGCGTCGTAACAATCCATGGCTGCCCCAATCGCTCCCCAGGCAATTCCGTACCGTGCACTGTCAAGACATTGCATGGGTGCACCCAAACCATTTTTCCCCGATAATAAATTCTCCT
Source organism: Flammeovirgaceae bacterium (assembly GCA_002691385.1). Taxonomy (GTDB): domain Bacteria; phylum Bacteroidota; class Bacteroidia; order Cytophagales; family Cyclobacteriaceae; genus UBA4465. The sequence continues at coordinate 1,225 of NZHT01000095.1, forward strand.
TAGGTATCTTGACATCACTAAAAACAAGCTCTCCAGTGCATGATGCGCGTAAAGACCATTTGCCATGGGTCTCTGGCGTGGTAAACCCCTTCATCCCTCGTTCTACAATCAAACCATGAATTCTACCTCTTTCATCCTTTGCCCAAACAACAGCAATATCGGCATGAGGAGCGTTGGAAATCCACATTTTTGCTCCATTTAGCAAATAGTAATCTCCTTTATCCTCAAATCTCGTCTCCATTCCTGATGGATTGGAGCCATGATTAGGTTCCGTTAAACCAAAGCAACCCAAAATTTCACCTGACGCTAATTTGGGTAAGTATTTCTGCTTCTGGTCCTCAGAGCCATAAGTGTTAATAGGATACATCACCAAAGAACCTTGGACTGATGCGGTAGATCGCATACCAGAATCACCCCGCTCAATCTCTTGCATAATTAAACCGTAAGAGATATAATCCAGTCCACCTCCACCGTACTTAATTGGGACGGTTGGACCAAAAGCTCCAATCATTCCAAATTTTGACACAATTTCGTTTGGAAAGTGATTTTTCTGTGCCCAATCTTCAATAAATGGCGTAATTTCTTTTTTGACAAAATCCCTAATGGAACTACGAATCATCAGATGTTCTTCGCTTAGAAGATCATCAAGTTGAAAATAATCTGGAGACTCAAAATGATCTTGGTGATTATTTACCTTTTGATGGCTCTGAGAAGATGAAATTTTAGACATTTGATTAACTTTGATTCACTTGATTCACTTGATTCACTTTAAATAATTAATCAAATTTACTCTGCAATGCGTTCATTTAACCTTGATTTATGAAAAAATATTTTAATTAAAAAATTATCATTTTAATCGTGGACAAAAATTATTATATCTTCATTTTTTCTCTCTTCTGGATTCCCATCTCTCAAGGACAATTGTTAATTCGGACAAAGTATTTTGATAAACAAAATCAAAAAATTGAAAGTGTAATCAGTGTTTCCCTTAAAGACTCCACATTGGAAGGACCCTATCTCACTTATTATCCAAATGGAAATAAAAAGATCGAAGGATTTTATCATCTGAACAAAGCAGACAGTCTTTGGGCATTTTATCACGAAAATAATTACATGAAATCTGTTGGCTATTTTTTAGAGAATAAGCAATATGGCCTTTGGAGATATTATGACAAGTTAGGAACCAAACAAAGAGAAATCACCTTCAAAAATGGACGAAAAAATGGTGCTTACAAAGAATATTATAGCGAAGAGAAATTAAAATTATCAGGCGAATTACTAAATGACAAAAAAATAGGTCTTTGGAAAGAATACGATCAAAATGGATTATTAATAAACACAAAACTAATTCAAAATGATACCTCCATATTACATCGCTCTTTCTACCCAAATGGCCAGATTCATATACAAGGAACAAAAATTAATAATGCACGCTCGGGAAAATGGACTTCTTTTTTTGAAAATGGTCAAATAGCCAGCGATGGGTTTTATAAAGAAAATGTAAAAGAGGGTTTTTGGAAATATTGGAATGAAAATGGTATAAAAAACTCTGAAGGAAATTACAAACTAGGGAAAAAGCAGGGTCACTGGATCTTTTTTGATGAAAATGGCGCTCTCATAACTTCAGGAAACTTCTCCGATGATATCGGTAATATGAAAACTTTTGACACTGCAGGTAATATCCAATCGCAAGGAACTCTTTTAAATGGAGAAAAATCAGGTAATTGGATTTACTTTGATGCTGATGGTACTTTAATCGGTAAAGCTGTTTTTAATAATGGATTAGGTATCTATGAAGGTTTTTATCGCGATGGTAGTTTGCGCACAACCGGAACCTTAGAAAACAATAAGAAAATTGGCGAATGGATGATATATGATAAAAAAGGCATTTTAGAAGGTAAGTATACTCCCGTTTACAAAAATTCATCAGGAATCAAACCTCAATTCGAATACGCCCAAACTAACAATTCCAAATCATTTAAACAAAATCCTGACTTTTTATATAATCCCAACCTAAATAGATACTTTAACAAACGCAACCAAGAATACAAGGGATTAATTCTCACCACAGGACTTATCAATCCCATCTTCACTCAAATATCTATAGGTTTAGAATTGTATTTTCAAGAACGCTTAGGTCATGAAATTATTTATAGCTATTATCGTGATCCCATCTTTAAAAAATTTGCAAATATCGATGACTACAAGCCATATGAATATGGTAACAACATTATATTCAAACAAAAATTCTATCAAAAGGATAGTGACTTAGGTATGGCCTATTTTGGTCATCAAATTTCTTTAGCGCTGCACAAACACGAATTAAATGGACTAGATCAAACAAAGCTACCTTTTCAACCACTAACCATCCAATGCCGAGAAATCTCTCTTGGATATGGTATCTATGTTGGATATAAATGGATGAAAAAATCAGACGGAAAAGGTTTTGCCCTGGATGCGTTTACTGGAATAAATATAGGCGCATCAAAATGGACAGCATTATACAATGAGAACATCTTGTATGATAATTATTTTCAGGAAATAAAAATGGACTCATCTTTACTATCTTTTAATTTGGGTATTATGATTGGCTTTTCAACAAAAAATATGAAATGAAAACACAAAAATACACACTTATTTTGGGAGCTTCACCAAATCCAAAGAGATATGGAAATATCGCTGCACTCAGGCTCTATATTGCTGGAAAACCCTTTATCCCTGTAGGAATAAAATCAGGACAGATTGCTGGAAAAAAAATAGAAGACCTCAATGCCCTTAAAAAATATGATAATATCGATACGGTGACTCTTTATCTCAGCTTAATAAATCAATTCCCCTATGAAGATTATATCCTTTCTATTAAGCCTAGAAGAATCATCTTTAATCCTGGAACGGAAAATCCTAGCTTTATGAGCCGTGCCCAAAAAGAAGGAATAGAGGTTTTAGAAGCCTGCACATTAGTTATGTTAGCTTCAAATACCTACGATTAATTGCCTAAAAAGAGTCATTTATTTGCATAGCGCTAACTCGAAACAGAGATTTTTTTGACACAAATCTTTATTTCGATAATCAAGATTTTCTCATGATAATAAGAGTATTTTTAATTACTTTTGTTTGGAGAATAAATAGATATGTCAGAAAATAAAACACCTAATAATTTAGAATACTCAGCCAATAATATTCAGGTCCTAGAAGGTCTTGAAGCCGTCAGAAAACGGCCCGCAATGTATATAGGAGATATTGGAATTAAAGGACTTCACCATCTTATTTGGGAAGTCGTAGACAACTCTATCGATGAAGCTCTAGCTGGACATTGTTCGGAGATCAATGTTGAAATAAATACCGATCATTCTATTACTGTCAGTGACAATGGTAGAGGTATACCAACCGATCTTCACGAGAAAGAAAAAAGATCTGCTCTTGAAGTGGTTATGACCGTTCTACACGCTGGTGGTAAGTTTGATAAAGACACCTATAAAGTTTCAGGTGGTCTTCATGGAGTTGGTGTCTCCTGTGTGAATGCCCTCTCTAGCAAATTGGTTGCCACTGTTCACAGGAATGGAATTATTTATGAGCAAGAATACAATAAAGGCATACCTATATATTCTGTAAAAGAAATAGGTAAAACCAATATTACTGGCACAATTATAAAATTTTTTCCAGATAATGACATATTTACGGCTACTGAATACAATTATGAGACCGTTGCAACAAGATGTCGAGAACTTTCTTTTTTAAATGCAGGAATTACCATCACCTTAAAGGATCATAGAGAGCAGGAAGAGGATGGATCAACCAAAGGTGAGACCTTTTTATCTACCGGTGGTTTAAAAGAATTTGTAGAATATCTAGATGTATCAAGAGAAACCCTAATCCCTAGCCCCATTTATATGGATGGGGAAAAAGGTGCCATTCCTGTTCAAGTAGCATTGAGTTACAACACCTCTTACACCGAACATGTTGTTTCATATGTAAATAATATAAATACAATTGAAGGAGGTACGCACATTGCAGGATTCAGACGCGCCCTTACCAGAACCCTTAAAGCCTATGCTGATAAGTCAGGTATTCTTGACAAAGTGAAAGTAGAAATTACGGGTGATGACTTCAGAGAGGGTCTCACTGCGGTAATATCTGTAAAGGTTGCGGAACCTCAATTTGAAGGTCAAACAAAAACAAAATTAGGAAACTCTGAAGTGAGTGGAGCAGTAGATACTTGTGTCAGCGAGATGCTAAACAACTATTTAGAAGAAAATCCAAAAGAGGCTCGACAGATTGTTCAAAAAGTTGTTTTAGCAGCACAAGCACGTCATGCGGCAAGAAAAGCACGGGAAATGGTACAGAGAAAAAATATCTTAGGTGGTTCTGGATTACCCGGTAAGTTGGCAGATTGTTCAAATAAAGATCCTGAAGACTGTGAAATCTATCTGGTTGAGGGAGATTCTGCTGGTGGATCTGCAAAACAAGGTAGAGACCGGTTTTTTCAGGCAATTCTACCTTTGAGAGGTAAAATTCTTAATGTTGAAAAAGCACAAGAACATCGGATATATGATAATGAGGAAATAAAAAACATGATTACTGCCTTGGGTATTTCATTCGGTACTCCAGAAAATGAAAAAGCACTTAACATGGAAAAACTTAGATACCACAAAGTCATCATCATGACAGATGCGGATATTGATGGTAGTCACATTAGAACGTTAATACTTACCTTCTTTTTCAGGTACATGAACGACTTGATTGAAAAAGGTTTTCTCTACATCGCTTTGCCTCCCCTTTATTTAGTTAAAAAAGGAAAGGTAGAAAAATATGCGTGGTCTGACGATGATCGAGATCGTGTCGTTAAAGAAGTCGCTGGCAGCGGCAAAGAGGAAAATGTGAGCTTTCAGCGATACAAAGGATTAGGAGAAATGAATCCAGAACAACTTTGGACAACTACCATGGATCCAAAAAACAGAAGTTTAAAGCAAGTAACTATTGAATCGGCCGCCGAGGCTGACCGATTGTTCTCAATGTTGATGGGTGATGAAGTGGCACCGAGAAGAGCGTTCATTGAGAAAAATGCTAAATATGCTAAAATAGATGCCTAAAGTCCCTATTTTAAATTATCCTACCTAAAAGTATGATTAAAGTTCTATTATACTTAACTATGACCATGCCTATTATTGCTTTTTCACAAGGAAATTATTGGCAGCAAGAGGTCAATTACAAAATGGAAATAGAAGTTGATGTGGAAAGACACAAATTTAACGGGCATCAAACACTGTACTATACTAATAATAGCCCAGATACACTTTTTAAAGTTTACTATCACCTTTATTTTAATGCCTTCCAGCCTGATGGTATGATGGACGTTCGAAGTAGATCCATCCAAGATCCAGATGATCGCGTCATGGATCGCATTTCCAAATTAAACGATCATGAAATTGGATATCATATAATAAAAACCCTCTCACAAGATGGCACTGAGTTATCATACAAAATAGAATATACTGTCCTTGAAGTTCAACTGGCCCATCCCATATTTCCGGGAACCACTACAGAACTAAATATGGACTTCAAATCTCAGATTCCAATTCAAATACGAAGATCAGGAAGAGATAATAAAGAAGGTATTTCCTACTCAATGGCACAATGGTATCCTAAAATAGCAGCCTATGATGCTCGAGGATGGCATGCTGATCCCTATGTGGCTAGAGAGTTTTATGCACCCTGGGGGCAATTTGATGTTTCGATCACGATAAATAGGAATTATGTCGTCGCTGCCTCCGGAACCTTAGAAAATAATAATGAAATAGGGTATGGTTATCAAGACGATCCTTCGATTGATAAAAAAAATAAAGGGAAAATGCTCACTTGGCATTTTATCAATGAAAAAGCACACGACTTTATGTGGGCTGCAGACCCAGATTATATTCATCAAATAGCTCAAGTTCCTAAGGGGCCTAAATTGCATTTCTTTTATCAACAAGACCGAGCTACAAGGAACTGGAAAAAATTACCAGAAATACTCATAGCCGCCTTCAAATATATGAATGCACACTTTGGAACATACCCCTTTAGCGATTTCTATGTTATTCAAGGAGGAGACGGTGGCATGGAATATCCAATGTCTACGCTCATTACTGGTCATCGAGATTTGTTAAGCCTTGTAGGTGTGACTGTTCATGAAGCGTTACACAGCTGGTATCAAGGCGTATTAGCTACCAATGAAAGCTATTACCATTGGATGGATGAAGGTTACACAAGCTATGCTAGTAGCCTAACAATGGACTATTTGATAGGAGCTGAGAACGACCGATCGAATGCTGAAAACTATGTTAATTATTTCAATTTGGTATCCAGTGGTCAGGAAGAACCAATGTCCACGCATGCAGATTATTTTGAAACCAATTTTGCCTATAAGAGAGCAGCCTATTCAAAGGGTGCCGTTAGCCTATCTCAATTGGGCTATATAGTAGGTGAGACATGTCTTAAAGAAATTCTATTGAACTATTTTGATCAATGGAAATTCAAACATCCTGACATAAATGATTTCATCAAGGTAGCAGAAAAAACTTCCTCTATGGAGCTAGATTGGTACTATGACTATTGGATTTACTCAACTAAAACCATTGATTATGCGATTCAAGACGTACAGCCAGTTGGAAAATCTACCCAAATTAAACTCCAAAGAATAGATCCCATGCCCATGCCCATTGATTTGGTCATTACTTTAAAAAATGGAAGCAAAAAGTGCTATTACATCCCATTAGGAATAATGCGAGCTAATAAAAAATCGGAAAATGCCATGGCCCGTCAAATAATGAAAGACTGGCACTGGACACACCCCAGCTATGATTTATTTGTCAAGGTCAATTTGGATAATATAAAGTCAATTGAAATAGATCCAAGTCAAAGAATGGCAGATATTGATCGGTCAAATAATAGCTATCTCCATGAATAAATGACGCTAGGGTATCTGTGCCTTTAGGGAGATCACACGTGTTGAATTGAAAGGGTCATTGGTAAATAAGGTTAGATTTTTAAATTGACGACCTTTTCTGTTGTGAGGATCTAATTTAATTACCAAAACGGTGCTATCTCCCCCAAAAATATTTTTCTTTTTAAGATCCCACTCAATACATCCACAATTAGACTTTATCATCCTGATGTTTAATAAATCAGTGCCTCTATTGTAGAGATTCAATTTATGAAGCATGGGTTGATCAGAATACATTTTGCCAAAATCTATATTTTCATCGGACAAATCAAGTAATGGATAATTGACTGAATCCACCCCATTTGATGACGCAATATCAAAATATTCTTCAATAGTGGCTATCACACTTATTCTCTTGAAGGGCATCTCAACATCTGTAGTATTTATAATCAAACCGTCTCTAAGGAAACCCAAATCTGATCTTTTAACAGGATCATAATTTAAAATAAGGGTACCTATAGATTTGGGAGCCAACGTATCGGGAATAGTTCTCAACTTAACAAAGTCCGGAAGATTAGATGAAGACATCAAAAAGGTCATTTCAATATCTGCATTATTGAAAATCTTAAATTCTTTTTCAACTGTTTTATGATCCCAAATAGATCCCATATTAAGAAGCTTAGAAGTCAAAAAAAGATTCCCATAATGGGCTGGAAAATTCGAAATCATATTTGTAGAATTGTTAATAACATAACCTTTCAGATATAAGGCCGTACTAGTTCCCTGATCGTCAAATACGTGAATGAGCTTATGAAAAGCGCCAGATCTATTGGCAGTATTAAAGGAAATAGTAATAGAATCTGATGTTTTAGGAGCTATTTTTACGGTGTTCCATATTGCAAGCACACAATCACAGGATGCTTTCACAGAGATAATACGAGCACTATCTATTCCTTGATTTATAAATCTAAATGTATGACTCACTTTTTCATTTTCAATCAAATCACCAAAATGATGAGTCGTCTCCAGAAATCTAAAGCTCGATTGTCCGAAGCCTAAGAATGGAAAAAAAATAATGAAGATAAAAAAATGGTGCATAACATATCTGGGCAATATTACGTGAAATTTCACAATTTTAATCGTTAATAATTGATTTCTCAATAAGGAATTATAGGTTTGTAAAAAAAAAGAAAAATGGCTAGAATATTAACCGGAATTCAAAGTTCTGGGAAACCACATTTAGGCAATTTGTTAGGCGCCATACTTCCTGCAATTGCGCTCAGTAAGGAACAGCACAATGATTCCTTTTTTTTTATTGCTGATTTACACTCGCTCACTACAATCAAAGATCCTGGACTAAGAAAGGAAAATATCAATTCAGTAGCTGCTGCATGGATAGCTTGTGGTTTTGATACTAAAAAAAATACTTTTTATCGTCAGTCAAAAGTCCCCGAAGTTTGTGAGCTAGCTTGGATTTTAAATTGCTTTACACCTTTTCCAATGCTGGCCAATGCCCACTCTTTCAAAGACAAATCTGATAAGCTCAGTAATGTGAACGCGGGACTATTTGTCTACCCTGTCCTTATGGCAGCTGATATCTTATTGTACGATGCTGATATTGTTCCGGTCGGTAAAGACCAGAAACAGCACTTAGAGATGACCCGAGATTTAGGTATCACATTCAATAAAAAATTTGGTGACACTTTTGTTATACCTGATCCTCAGATCAATAGTCAAATGGAGATTATTCCAGGAATTGATGGTAAAAAAATGAGCAAATCCTACGGTAATACCATCGATATTTTTCAGTCTGATAAAAAACTCAGAAAAAATATAATGAGTATTCAAACCGACAGTTTAGCCTTAGAAGCACCTAAAAATCCATCTACCTGCAATGTCTTCAAGCTCTATGAATTGCTTGGATCTCAAAAGGAAATTCAAACCTTACGGAAATCCTATCTAGGTGGTAATTATGGTTATGGTCATGCCAAGCAAGAATTATTTGAACTTATTGTTAAAATATTTGCCAAAGAAAGAAGTACATATAATGAACTTATATCTCATCCTGAATCATTAGAAAAGATGCTCAATGAAGGAGAGAAAAAGGCCTCTAAAATCGCTCGATACGTGTTGTCTCGAGTGAAAAGTAAAGTTGGTTTTTAACAAAGCATATTTGTTTAAATTCTCTGAGCAAAGCTCATTACTTTAATTAAAATAACCTAAATATGAATTTTAAAGAAAAGGCAGAATCTTGGTTAAAATCAATCAAATTAAGTGCTATTGCCCGTCAACAAATTGAGCAATTAAAAACAAATCCATTGGCACTTGAAGATGCCTTCTATAAAGATCTTGCTTTTGGAACTGGGGGATTAAGAGGCGTCATGGGTATAGGATCTAATAGAATCAATGAGTACACTATAGCCATGGCTACTCAAGGCTTTGCCAATTATCTTAAAGAAGCTTTCCCAAATGAACAAATAAAAGTAGTCATCGCTCATGACAGCCGAAATAATGCTGAATTATACACTCTAGCCACAGCTGAAGTTTTCAGCGCCAATGATATTTTTGTTTATCTTTTCAGAGAGCTTAGACCTACACCCACCTTATCATTTGCCATCAGAACTCTCCAATGTCATGGCGGTGTTGTCTTAACTGCTTCTCATAATCCTAAAGAGTATAATGGATATAAAGCGTATTGGAATGATGGAGCACAATTAATCGCTCCACATGATGAACAAATAATTAATAACGTAAAATCTATTCAATCGATTGATGAGGTCAAATTTGATAAAAAAAATGAACTCATAAAATACCTAGATGATACCATCGATAATCAATATCTAGAAATGATTACCTCGCTGAGTCTAAATTCTTCTCAAAAAAACAAAACCAGCAATCTGGGTATTGTTTTTTCACCGATCCATGGAACAGGAATAACTTTGGTACCCTCAGCCTTGGAAAACTTTGGATTTGAAAATATCACCATTGTTTCAGAACAAGCTCAACCAAACGGTGACTTTCCAACTGTCAATTATCCCAACCCAGAGGAAGCGGAAGCCCTAAAAATCGCTCTTAAAACTGCTGAGGATATTAATGCTGACCTAGTCTTGGCCACTGATCCAGATGCCGACAGAGTAGGTGTTGCTGCCAAGAATGCAAATCAAAAGTTTGAGCTGCTCAATGGTAATCAAACCGCTGTACTTCTCATCTTTTATTTACTTACAAAATGGAAAGAAAATGGAAAGTTAAAAGGAAAGGAATATGTTGTAAAAACCATAGTGACAACAGAGCTTATTAGTGCTATTGCCGCACATTTTAAAGTAGTCTGTTTGGATACATTGACGGGATTTAAATATATCGCCGAAAAAATTCGAAAGCTTGAAAAAACGCAAACATTTATTGGAGGTGGAGAAGAAAGTTATGGTTACTTAATTGGGGATCAGGTACGAGATAAAGATGCAGTAATGTCTTGTGCAATGATTGCTGAACTCACAGCTTGGGCCAAAAAACAAAATAAAACCCTATTTGATGTCTTACTTGACATTTGGATGGAATTTGGCTTCTATCAGGAAGGGCTTATTTCAATTATTAAAAAAGGTAAAGCCGGAGCGCAAGAAATAAAACAAATCATGAAAATCCTTAGGAAAACTCCCCCAAAGTTTTTAAATAATCTTTTGGTAACTGACATTATTGACTACTCAAACCTTACCCATTTTAAAACAAAAACAAAAAATATCATCTCAATAGACTCACCTAACTCTAATGTTTTACAATTTATTATCGAAGATGGATCCAAGATATCGATAAGGCCCTCGGGTACAGAACCTAAAATTAAAATCTATTTTTCAGTTCATTGTTTACTGAAAAACAAAAGTGAATTGAAGGAAAAAAAAGATCAACTAGATTCCAAAATTTCAAAACTTTCAAAGTCACTATTGGAGCGATTCTAAACACTTTAGAAATCCTTGCTTTTAACTATTTAAACAATAATGTTTAATTTCACATCAAATAACCAAATTTTGCGGAAAAGTTATCTGTCAAACAAACCTAATGCATGATAATAGTTCTTAACATTACTTTAATTATCATTGGATTTGTAATGCTTATAAAAGGTGCTGGCTTTCTTGTAGATGGTGCCTCATCACTTGCCAAAAGGTTTAATGTCTCTGATATTGTTATTGGTCTTACCGTTGTGGCCATGGGCACTTCTGCTCCTGAACTTGTTGTGAACGTCATGTCTGGACTAATCATTACGACTGAAGGAACTCATGATGTTGTATTTGGTAATGTAATCGGCTCTAATATTTTTAATCTCTATTTGATTCTCGGCTTTTCTGCAATTATCTACCCACTTACAGTTCAAAGAAATGCCTTATGGAGAGAAATTCCATTTTCTCTATTAATCAGTATCATTTTTTTTATTTTAGCGAACGATGTCCTCTTCTTCCAAGCCTCTCAAAATAGTTTAGACTATCGCGATGCATTATTACTTATCTTATTATTTGGATTGTTTATGATCTACATATTTCTTAATACAAAAAGAAACCCTGATACAACACCATTAGAGGAAATTCCTCTTTTTGGAAATTCAAAAACTACTCTATTGATAGTAGGTGGTATCACTGGTCTCGTTTTCGGTGGCCAATTAATTGTTGAAAATGCCGTAATAATAGCCAAATATTTCAGTGTAAGTGAAAAATTAATCGGTCTGACTATCCTTTCGGCTGGAACTTCTTTACCCGAACTGGCTACTTCAACGGTCGCCGCTTTCAAGAAAAAATCTGATCTAGCGATAGGAAATGTGATTGGTTCCAATATCTTTAATATACTGCTAGTTTTAGGAATGACAACCTTAATACATGCACCCTTGGGTTACAACGCACAACTCAATATAGATTTATATATCTGTATGGGAGGTACTTTCTTACTTTTCTTCTTCATGTATAGTTTCGATAAATACAAATTAGATCGAATCGAAGGCGTTTTCTATCTTTTAGGATTTGTAGCCTATTTTGTATTTATACTTTATCGGCAATAGATTAATTTAATTTCAATTCCTAGCAAGTAATCTTAATATTTCTCATTTGATAACCTTCTTGTTTAATTATGATTTATAATCTAATATCAATTAGCGATAATAAAACTAGTGAGAATTTTACTTACTAAGTACATAGATAATAATGTAAACCAAAAAGATTGACAATAATCAAACAGAAATCTATTTTAGATATCTTTTTACCCAAATTTTACTAGCCAAGATACTCGATGAAAAATCAATTTTAAACTTGTTTGGGTAATCAAGATTGAATAACTGATCTTTGAAAGCTAAATAGCTAAAACACTTTAAGATGTCACTAATAAAGAACAACAATCCAACCCAAACAAAAAGCTGGAAGGAATTAGACCAACACTTTAACGAAATCAAAGAACAATCTCTTATTGATCTTTTTAAGAAAGAATCCAATCGTTTGGCATATCTTTCATTTGACGAGGGAAATTTTTATTTTGACTTTTCAAAAAACCATTTAACTAAAAAAACTTTATCATTGTTTGCATCACTGGCCAATGAAATGGGTTTAATCGAAGCAAAAAAAACTTTATTTGAAGGTCAAAAAATTAACAAAACTGAGGATCGAGCGGTTTTGCATACCGCACTGCGAAATCTTAAAAATAAGCCAATAATCCTTGATGGTGAATCATTAATGCCGTTGGTTTTCGCTGAATTATATAAAATGAAAGATTTCAGTACCAAACTCCGAGAAGGACAGCACTTAGGATATACTTCAAAACGGATTGAAAACATTGTAAATATAGGGATTGGCGGCTCTGATTTAGGCCCGAAAATGGTTTGCGAAGCATTAAAACCTTATTGGGTTAAAGGAATTACTCCTCATTTTATCTCCAATGTGGACGCAAGTCATATTGATCCCTTACTTCAAAAATTAAACCCTGAGACTACACTCTTCATTATAGCTTCAAAGACATTTACCACTCAAGAAACAATGACAAATGCCATGACGGCACGTAACTGGTTTATTAAACATGCATCAGAAAAAGAAATAGCTAAACATTTTGTTGCGGTTTCCACAAACTCACAAAAGGTTAGTGAATTTGGAATTGATCTTCAAAACATGTTTAAATTTTGGGATTGGGTTGGAGGTCGTTATTCCCTATGGTCATCAATTGGTTTAAGTATTGTGTGCACCATAGGTTATGATCATTTTATAGATCTCTTAAAAGGAGCAGAAAAAATGGATGAACATTTCTTAAATTCTCCTTTAGAATCAAATGCACCTACTTTAATGGCTTTTATTGGGATTTGGTATAATAATTTTTTCAAAACTCAAACCCAAGCCATATTACCCTATGATCAAAGGTTAGCCTATTTTTCAAAATATCTTCAACAAGCAGATATGGAAAGTAATGGTAAATCTACAGATCGAAATGGTGATAAGATCAAATACGAAACCGGACAGATCATTTGGGGAGAGCCTGGAACCAATGGTCAGCATGCCTTTTATCAGCTCATACATCAAGGAACCAAAATAATTCCTTGTGATTTTATTGCTGCTGCCCTGCCAGCGCATAATAAAACAGATCATCATGACAAATTAGTGGCTAATTTTATCGCCCAGACTGAAGCATTAATGAAAGGAAAAGACATCTTGACGATTAAGTCGGAGCTTGGGCAAAAGAATATTAGTAATGAGGAAATAAAGGCATTGCTTCCCTTTAAAGTATTTGAAGGGAATAGGCCAACCAGTACCCTTTTAATGGATAAGTTAACTCCTGAAAATCTGGGCAGTCTCATTGCTCTTTATGAACATAAAATATTCGTTCAAGGATTCATATGGAATGTTTTTAGTTTTGACCAATGGGGTGTAGAACTGGGGAAACAACTGGCTGACAACATATTGACTGAAATTAAAACAGGTGACCTTCAGGAATCACATGATTTCTCAACTCAAAAAATCATTAAAAAATACTTGTCACATAAAAACAAATTTTAAATTTTTGTACTTTTTAAACAGATAATACCCTTTTTTTTATTGAACCTACATAGGTTTTATACTAAGTACGTTTAAATGCATATAAAGCACATAATTTTTTATGGATTTTTATGGAAGTTTCGTACCCTGAATTTTAACCGCTATAGGTAATAATTCAAAATTCATAAAATTAAATTTTTCAAATGAGTACATTTTACCCTAGTCAAAATGAATAATAATCCTCGCAAAGCCAAATAAAAAAGAAAACTTTAATTAATTTCTAACCTACTCATATTTCACACTCAAAATCATCAATGGAGCAGCTCCTTTCAACTTCGCATAGGAAAACACATTCCCAGTTGAATCCACTGATAAGTACCTACTGAAAATTTATATTTTTTTTCTTGCATAGCATTTTAAGTTATGCGTAACTCAAATACATTAGACAAAATTAAATTGGAATTAAGCAATACCTCCGGATGAGAAGAATTTACTAAAGATGGGCAATATTTAGTAATTTTAATTTTTACCATGAAAAACTTCAAATACCTCCTACTCTCAAGTATCCTTCATTCACTTATATTATTTACCAATTGTAATGAAGAGGAATCTGCGGCAATTGAAACTGCTTCAAAAGCTACTTTAAGCGTTACTGCTTCTCTTCCCGAAGGAGGCTCAGTTTCTCCACTAGGAGGCACATATGATTTAGGGAAAACCGTTAAAGTGACTGCTACAGCTAATACTGATTATTCATTTGTAGGTTGGACAGGTGATTTTGAAGGAAGTACTAATCCAGTAACACTAACTATGCTAAAAGATCATACGCTTACGGCTAATTTTGAAGTAATTATCCCTGAACTTCCAGTGGACGGTGAGTCCATAGTTACGAGACGAAAGCTCAAAATTGGGATTATTCCTATTATATCAATAGATACTGAAGACTTAGTACCTATTATCTCAAAAGATGAATATGTAAATGGAACATTCGAAATATCTAGTGAAAATGAAGAGGAAAATTTAGTAGCTAACTTAAGAATTAGAGGTAGAGGAAATTCTACTTGGAGTTTTCCAAAAAAGCCATACCAAATAAAATTTGATACTAAAGAAAATATTTTAGGAATGTCTAAAGATAAAAAATGGATTTTATTAGCCAATTATAGTGATAAAACGATGTTAAGAAATGAATTGGCTTTTGATCTAAGTAGATTTAGTGATTTAGATTGGACGCCTGAGAGTCGTTTTGTAGAACTTTTAATAAACAATGAATATTTAGGAGTTTATCAGATTGTACAAAAAGTAGAAGAATCTCCTAATAGGGTTAACATAGGAGATGATGGTTATTTATTAGAAGTAGATCAACTTTCAAGATTAGGCCCAGACGATATTATTTTTTCAACTAATAATTATTTTTTCAACATTTTAGAGCCCAATGTTGATTTTGAGGATAATAAATATAACATTATAAAAAACTATATAGAATTAACAGAAAAGACATTAATGGGAAATAATTTTACGGATACCATAGAAGGGTACTCAAAATATATAGATGTGGACTCATTTGTAGAATGGTATCTTATAAACGAAATAACTAAAAATAATGATGCCATATTTCATACAAGTGTCTTTATGAACTATGTGCCTGGAGATAAATTGAAAATGGGACCAGTATGGGATTACGATATAAGCTTAGGAAATATTAATTATAACGGAAATGAAACTACTGATGGTTTTTGGATTAAAAATGCAACTTGGTATTCTCGTTTATTTGAAGATCCTAAGTTTGTAACCAAAGTCAAGTCAAGATTTAAATATTTCTATAATAATAGAGGTTTCTTCCTTGGACATATTAATTTAAACTCTTTATACTTAAATCAATCTCAAGAAAGAAATTTTTACAAATGGCCAATTTTAGGTACCTACATTTGGCCTAATAATGTATACTTTTCAACGTATGATGAAGAAGTAATATATTTAAAAGAGTGGCTAAATGAAAGATTAGATTGGCTATATCAAAATTTAGAAGAATTATAATTGATTAACAGCCGACTACTTCTAACAATGTATAAAAACTATAACAGTTTTATCTCTAAAATAATAGAAAGTGTATATCAGAAAAGTACAAACTTAGCCGGAAAGTAAATATTTATAAATCCGCTAATATTCTTATGAAGGAATATTAGCTATATTATTGGAAACCAAAGAGTCATCGATCCACTTCCTTCATAATTAAATGAAGTTTACACTTTTTAATTAAGTGTTTTTGAGGAGGGAGAACTCACTCAGAAAGAAATTTCAGAGGAGGTTGGATGTACTCAGTCAAGAGTTATATATCAAACAAGTCATTTCATATGGGAATGTTAAGTAAAAATTTATAAGGTTATGGAAGTTTACCTACTTTCACGTTTTATGGAAGTCCACTTACTCTCCTCGTTTTTGCCGTTTAAAAGTGCTATCATTACTTCAAAAGAAGGTATAATTTATTATTGATTTTTTGTCACACAAAAGATCTTAAATGATACAAGAGAATATTGGCAGTCATAGCTACATTTAATGATTCGGCATTTCCATATTTTTTTATAGTCAATCGATCTTTAAGCAGTAGTTGAACAGAGGGGCTTATACCATGAGATTCATTACCCAAAATAAACCCACATTTATTGGAATTATTAAAAGAATTTAAAGATTTTCCTACTAAATCTAACCCATACAAATCCCCGTCAAAGTTATTTAAATAATGCTCTAAATCAACATATAATGTACCAACCCGGGTAAAAGAACCCATAGACGCAGCCAATGTTTTTGGATTGTGAAACTCTGCACAATTTGTACTGCAGATCAGATACTTAAATCCAAACCAATCAAGAGCCCTGATAATAGTTCCTAAATTTCCTGGGTCCGAAACACCATCTAAAATTATAGTTTGTTGCTCTTTCGAAAATTGATCTAAATCAACTTCTATGCACTTCGCTATCGCCAAGCAGGCATTGTTTGTGCTAAAGGTCCCCATAACAGATAATTCTTCTGGAGAAATCAGCTTACAACCATAATTATTAAATAAATTTGCATATGTTTCTGTGCAAAATAGCTCTAAAACATCATATTTAGACTTTAATAATTCTTTTACATTTTTAAGTCCCTCAACGATAAATTTGTTTTCTTTAACTCTATTCTTTTTTAGTTTGAGTGACTTAACAAATTTGATTTCCGATTTTGTGGCTATTTTATTCATGTTTTGAAACCTATTATTCTCTATCTATCTTTAATTCTGTCCCTATCCTCTTGCATAGGTTATCGCTTTCTGCCCAAAGGTGAAAAATTACTTGTCAAAGATCCTAAAATAATTGGACTTTCATCTAATCAAGAAAAAGAGATCGTAAACTTTGTTACTCAAAGAGCAAATAAAAGGTTGGCTGCCCTTCTGCCCATTAGCCACCTCGCGAATATTTATGAACTCGGTGCCCTCAGATATGATACAACGCTATACCATGAAAAGATGCAAAGCTTAAATGCTAAAAATAATCTTGAAATGATTAAAACAAATAATAATCGAAAAATCATACGTATTACAAAAAAGGTTAATAAAAAAATAGATAAAACTAACATTCAGTTAACTCAAGGAAATTATTTCATGCGATTGGGGGAACCATTGGCCGTATACGATAAAGAAAAACATATTGAATCCATAGATAAGATCATGCGCTACCTTTTCTCAAAAGGCTATTTTAATGCCACTATAAACTTGACAGAAAAAATAATCAATAAAAAAATTAAGATATCTTATGAAACTAAGTTATGGAATCAGTTCCTCATTGACTCGATAAAATATGACATTAATGACAACAGTATAAAAATGCTTTTAGAAAAAAATGAAGAGGTAAGTTTTTTAATTAAAGGAATGCCATATGATGAACAAAAAATTAATAAAGAACGAGCGAGAATCTATAATGTTTTATCTGATAATGGATATTATAAATTTGATAAAAAATTCATCACTTTTGACTTAGATACGACCATCGCAAAAAGAAATGGTCTATGGGTGACCGTAAAGATTTCCTCTCCAGCTCAACAGGACCACCACAACAAGTATACTGTTACAGCTGTTAACTTCTATTCATCAAAAAATACAGGATATAAAAAAAAGAATAAATTAATAGAACAACAGGAAGTAGTTTTTGATAAAAATAGTGATGGATTCAATAAAAAAATATTGAATCGTACTATTTCAATCAAACCAAATAAACTGTATAGTAAATCAGAAATGCTTTTGACTCAGCAACGCTTAAACCTCCTAAAAACCTTTAAATTCATCAATATTAATTACGATACTATCGGCCAAAATAATTTGATCGCTCAAATTTTTTCAAGTCCGATGGATAAATATCAAACCAGTAACGAAATTGGTTTTTTGCAAGATGACTTTTCACAAGTTTTGCCAGGACCTTTTGTTAATCTTGGGATTAAAAAAAGAAATGCATTTGGTAATTTTGAATTAGCAGAATTAAATTTAAATTTTTCGCTTTTAGGCATCTCGAATATTGATTCAAGAAATCAAGCCTATTCTCTTTTTGAGTATGGAGGACGGTTATCTTTCACATTCCATCATTTTTTATTTCCTTTATCCTCGAACTTTACTAAAAAAATCAATTCATTGAACCCACGTACACGGCTTTCTTTCTACTATAACTACGAAGATCGGACCAAAGAATACGAAAGAAATCAGATTTTTACTGACTTCTCCTACCTATGGTCTCAAAATAAGAAAAAGCAGTTCATATTTACCCCTTTTGGAGTTAATTATACTGAAATTCGTCAAATAAATCCATCATTTCAGACTTTTTTGAATACGCAAGATACCTTGGGCAATCGTTCATTATCCGCAGCTTTTAAACCTTCACTCACAACCCTAACTTCTTTCGAAGCCATCTTAAACCAAAATAATTATGGCAATTTATCAACACACTCCAGCCTTTTAAGATTCTT
This sequence comes from Flammeovirgaceae bacterium, assembly GCA_002691385.1. Taxonomy (GTDB): domain Bacteria; phylum Bacteroidota; class Bacteroidia; order Cytophagales; family Cyclobacteriaceae; genus UBA4465. Next base: position 20,116 of record NZHT01000095.1, read on the forward strand.
GACAGAATCGGGAGGCCTTTATGTGAATGCCTTTGAGAACTTACTTCCATACTCAAATTTTACTTTATTCCAATGGTTGAAATTTAATGTCGATTTCAGAGCTCATATGATTTCTAAGAAAGGTCAAATTGCTTTTAAAATTAATTTAGGGGCTGCTTATGCATATGGAGATGCCCAAGCCCTTCCGTATGAGCGTCGATTTTATGCCGGTGGTAGCAATAGTATCCGAGCTTGGCCTGTGAGAAGACTGGGGCCTGGTGCCTATGGGGAAATGAGCTCTATGAAACACACATTTGCTGAGGACGAAGTGACTCAAATAAATTATCAAAGAGAACAAGGGGGCGATTTCATAATTGAGACTTCTTTAGAATACCGAAATAAATTAACAACCAGTTTAAACTACGCTTTTTTTGCAGACATAGGGAACATTTGGCTACTTAATGGTAACCAATCCATCAAAGATTATGAGGGAGATGATGGCATATTTCGTTTTGACTCGTTTTACAAAGAACTGGCTCTGGGTATCGGTTTGGGACTTCGGTATGATTTTTCCTTCATGGTCTTAAGATTAGACGGTGCCATTCAAGTTGTGGACCCTGCTCAACCCCTTGGTCAAAGATATGTTTTAAATCAACTCTTATCTCAAAATGAAGTTTTCAGAAATAAGTCGAACATAAATATTGGTATTGGACTACCTTTTTAGTATATATGAAAACAGAGATTAGCACACAATTCAAAAAACTTCAGGATCAAATTTGCTCAGGTCTAGAGAAAATCAATACTCACTCTAAATTTTCTGAAGATTTGTGGAATCGACCCGGTGGCGGTGGCGGTAGAAGTCGTATGCTCTCTGAAGGTAAAGTAATTCAAAAGGGAGGTGTGAACTTTTCTGAGGTAAATGGGAAGACACCTGAGAATATTTTAAAATCTCTAGATATTCCGTCATCAGATTTTTATGCTACCGGTGTTTCTATCGTTATTCACCCCGTAAATCCATGGGTACCTATCATACATATGAATTTAAGGTATTTTGAGATATCTGATGGTACTTATTGGTTTGGTGGAGGTATTGATCTGACGCCACATTATGTAATTGAATCAGATGGCGTTTTTTTTCATAAACAACTTAAACTAATTTGTGATCGACATGATACTAGTCATTATCGTCAATTTAAGAAGTGGGCCGATGAATACTTTTTCATAAAGCATAGAAATGAAAGCCGTGGGATCGGAGGAATCTTTTTTGACCGTTTGTCTTCAGAAGAGCCCAACAAAAAAGGAAAAATATGGCAATTTGTCCTCAGTTTAGGCAATGGATTTTTACCAATTTATAGTGAATTAATCTCACGAAATAAAGATCGTCCATTTACAAAGACACAACAAGATTGGCAATACTTAAGAAGGGGTAGATATGTAGAGTTTAACCTCATTTTAGATAAAGGAACTAAATTTGGTTTGGATACAAATGGGCGTACGGAATCCATCTTAATGAGCCTCCCCCCTTTTGCCAGCTGGGAATATAATCACCAACCAAATCCAGAAAGTCCTGAAGCCAAAACGTTGGCCTACCTAGTTAAAGATTTCGATTGGATTACCCATGATTGAATTCATCAAATCTATAGATATTATGTTACTAGACCTTATCAATGGTACAGGAAGACCCTTTCTTGATCCTATCATGATTTTTCTATCGGGCAAGTTCGTTTGGATTCCTTTATATCTTTATCTTATATTCTTACTTTATGAAAAGTACGGCAAACGTTTTTGGGTTCCATTACTCTTTATTCTAATAAGCTTAACTCTATCCGATCAGTTTACTTCCTCATTTATGAAACCCTATTTTCAGCGCCTAAGACCTTGCTTAGATGAGAATCTCAGAATCGTAATAGAAGTGGTGAAAGGTTGTGGCGGCAAATATGGATTTGCCTCCTCTCATGCAGCGAATACAATGGGACTCTCTGTGTTTTATCTGATGATCTTAAAAAAGAAAAAAATACTCTGTTATGCTATTTTCACTTGGTCACTACTGGTTGGTTATTCACGTACCTATCTAGGAGTACATTATCCAGGAGATGTTATTGTAGGTTTTTTGGTAGGTGCCTTTTTTGGGTATTTCTGCTATCAATTAAATCGCTTTGTATTCAATAGATTAGGGTACTTTATTACTTAATATCTTTTCAACATACTTACCAATAATATCAAACTCAATATTAACCCTAAACCCTTCTTTGAGCACTCCTAAATTGGTATGCTCATACGTATACGGAATAATCGCTACTTGAAATTGTTCTTCAGATACGTTAAAACAAGTAAGACTGATCCCATTTATTGTTACACTCCCTTTTTCAACCATTAGGTTGCTAGGATCATCAAATCCAAAAGTAAATAGCCAGCTCCCTTGTGCATCTTTAATGGATAAAATACGAGCAGTCTTATCTACATGTCCTTGTACCACATGACCATCAAATCTACCGTTGGCTATCATGCACCTTTCTAAATTTACTAAATCTTCGACACGAAGAGTTTCAAAATTGGTTTTTCGCATTGATTCATTTACAACAGTTACCCAATGCTTTTCACCCTCAATGGCTGTGACAGTCAAGCATACTCCATTATGCGCGACACTTTGATCTACCCGAAGCTCTGGGCTAATTGAAGAGGTAATACAAAAATTATAATTTTTATCTTTTTTGACTATTTCCGAAACTTTACCTTGAACCTCTATTATTCCAGTGAACATACTATAAAATTATAAATAATTAGTTTTGATTTGTAATGATATGAATAATTTGGAAGATAGCTACAAAGCTAAAGGTTTAAGAAGACAACTGGTAAAAGAGATTAAAAGAAAAGGAATAAAATCTGAAACAGTGTTATCGGCTATTGGAAAAATCCCTCGGCATGCCTTCTTTGACTCTATTTTTCTTGAACATGCCTATGAGGACAAGGCTTTCCCCATTGGTGAAAAACAAACAATAAGCCAACCCTATACTGTTGCTTTTCAATCCGAATTACTTAATGTTTCAAAAAATAATAAAATTTTGGAAATTGGTACGGGTTCAGGCTATCAAGCTGTCATACTCTTAGAATTAGGAGCAGAAGTCTTTACCATAGAATACAACCAAAAGTTATTTCAAAGAACCAAAGATTTTTTACCTAAGCTAGGCTATAATCCTCATTTTTTTCTAGGAGATGGCTCCCTGGGCTTACCCAAACATGCGCCTTATGATAGTATTGTGGTGACGGCAGGTGCACCTAATGTTCCAGATGCACTTATCAAACAATTAAAAATTGGTGGTGTTTTGGTAATCCCTGTGGGAAATCAAAAACAGCAAAAAATGATCGTCATTAAAAAGTTATCACAAAACAAAGCCTCAAAAAAAGAATTCACCCACTTTAGCTTTGTACCTTTACTTGGTAAGAATGGATGGTAAAAAAATGAAGAAAACCTGTAAGTCGTCATGGGTCACCATGACTGAATTGATCCTACCTAATGATACCAACAACATCAATAATCTCTTTGGTGGAAGGTTGATGCATTGGATGGACATTGCTGCAGCAGTCTCTGCCCAGCGGCACTGCAATAACATCGTAGTAACCGCCTCTGTTGATAATATTTCCTTTTCTCAACCTATCAACATAGGTAATGTAATTACCATTGAAGCGTTCGTCGTTCGAACCTTTACTACCTCTATGGAAGTTTTTATCAAAGTGATCGCTGAGGATATACCAAATTCAAAGAAAATTCAAACGCATACTGCTTTTTTTACCTTTGTCGCCGTTGATAAACAAGGCAAGCCATTGAAAATTTCTGAGGTAAAACCTGAATCATTATTAGAAAAAGAGCTTTACAAAGGTGCCCTAAGAAGAAGGCAATTGCGCTTAGTACTTGCCAAAAGAATGGCACCCAAGGATGCCCATGAACTGAAAGCTTTATTTGTAAACTAGGATTTTATCATTTGCACCACTATCTTGAAGTTTAAAGATGGTCATTCGGATCACTTGTAAATTGACGGTAAAGAATAATGAAAATAGCAACAGAAAACCTTCACCTTATCCTTACAGAGGAATTGTATAAAGTTAATGAAATAAATAAAACTACAACCACCTATCAAACAANNNCCCCTAAANCCTCTAAATCNGACAAAACCCTACTCAAGTCTGAANAAGAGTCACCTAAAGCACCAGGTCTACAAATAATTACTGAATCACTCACAGATNCTTCTAGATCCACATTGGNTAAACTACTGAAAGCCATTAATCAANATATCGAAACTACTTCAGTAATTGAATCATGGNAGGATACCATTCATTTTNAAAAAACGCTAATTTTTGGTTATCACGATCAAGAAACAAAGCTCAATACCCTTCAAGAAAAAAAAACACACCAAGTTTTACACACCTACAACATTTCTTATTTAAACAATCATAAGGAATCCAAAATTAAATTTTGGAAAATACTCAAAGCTTGGTTCAATACTTAATCGAATAGTTCACTAAGCTTTGCCTCTAGTGAGGGACCTCTCAACCCTTTAGCCACAATTTTTCCTTGTGGATCGATCAAAAAAGTTTGCGGTATGGAACTTACTTGATAATCTTTTGCTGCTTTAGTATTGAAATAACTCAAATCTGAAACATGAATCCATTCCAAACCATCATCGGCTATCGCCTTCCTCCAAGCCCGGTCTGTTCTGTCTAATGAAACGCCTAAAATCTCAAAATTTTCATTTCGATATTTATTGTAAAGTCTCACTACATTTGGGTTTTCTAGACGACAAGGTCTGCACCATGCCGCCCAAAAATCAATCAACACATAATTGCCTTGCAATGAACTCAAATTAAAAATAGATCCTGAGGTATCAGGTAAACTTATTTCAGGTGCCGAACCACCAACAGCAAGGCTTCTAAAGCTATTTACCTTTGACAAAAGGTCTAAAGTGAAAACATGATCAGACAGTGCGATCTGATAAATTGTAGCTAGACTATCAAAAAAACTAAAATTGGCCTCAATATCAATATAATTCAATCCGTAAATACCTGCTAATTGAGGAGTGGCAGCTCGTATTTGATCTTTTAGATGATCATCATGGCGTTTATTTAAATAATTGAATTGATTTAATATAGCATTAAAAGTATTTACGTCCCCTTGTGACCTAGCTTGTATGGCCTCTTGATTCAGTAACTGCATGTCACTTTGCCTCTTTCGTACAGTACTATCCATAGAAATCATCAATGATGTTTGAATAGATCCTTCCACTTTAATACGCTTATTCGATTTAATTGAAGTTCTAATGAAAACTTTCTTTTCATCTTGGGGTCCTACGATCAAATTTATATTTTTCCTTCCGAATACATCCAAACGGTAAAATTCAGAAGTTACAGGTTGAATAAAAAAAACAGCTGTTCCTGCAGAAAGTTCCGCAGAATCAATGGTTACCAAGCCCACTTCTTGAACTTCCTGTAGCCAAACCCACTCTCCAGTGATATCTTCCTTTAAGATAAGACTTACTTTTAATAGTGATGATTCAGGACTACAGGCTGAGATCAATATGAGCAATATAATAATTAAGAAATGTTTAATCATTTTGTTTTGTCTAAGGTTTCTTTAATCATTACATTAACTTTCTCGGGATTTATTCTATCAACTGATTGTTTCATGATTAATCCCATAAACATACTTATAATACCTTTTTTTCCATTATGATATTCTTTGACCTTGTCTGTGTGATCTGCCAAAACATTCTCTATCAGTTGTTTGATCCCATCAAAATCATCCACTTGCGCTAGACCCAAAATAAGAATGGCTTCCTCCACCTCAACATGTGGATATTTTAAAAGATACTTAAAAGCTTGTTGAGTGGCATCTGAATGGCTAATCTCTTTTTGCTGAACGGCATTAATCAAATCTGCCAATTTTGAGGGGGGTAGACTCAAAGAATCTATCCGTATTTCATTTTCATTTAAGTAAGACTTAACCGGACCCATGATCCAATTAGATATTACCTTATAATACTTACAAACGGCTGCCGTTTTGAAAAAATACGTCGCCATCAAACGATCATAGCTCAATATGTTGGCATCGAAATTAGGCAAACCATAATCCTCAATCAATGTCTTTTTAACTTGATCAGGTAAGACTGGAAGTGACTTTTCAACAGATTCGAACCATTCATCACTGATTACAATTGGGCTAATATCAGGCTCGGGAAAATATCTATAATCATTCAATAACTCCTTTTTTCGCATACCAGAGGTAGTATTTTTTTTAGTATTGTAAGTTCGTGTCTCAGAGATGATAGCTCGGCCGTCAGCAATCATTTTTGTTTGACGTTCTACTTCATAATCAATTGCCTTACGAACATTTTTAATTGAATTCATATTTTTAACTTCCACTTTAGTCCCTAAAGGTGCTCCAGGCAATCTCACAGAAATATTGGCATCACAACGCAAAGATCCTTGCTCCATATTTCCATCACTGATTCCCAAAAATCTTACCAATTTCCTGAGTTCAATCAAGCACAAGCCAGCTTCCTCAGAACAAGTTATCATAGGCTCAGTCACAATCTCCAACAAGGGAACTCCTGACCTATTGAGATCTACATTGGTAAAATCTGTATTCTGGACATGTATAGACTTTCCTGCATCTTCTTCTAGATGAATTTTAGTCAACTCAACATCAAAATGCGGAAAATCATCATTTCTAATTTTTACAATACCTCCCTTACATATAGGCGTAGCATCTTGAGTTATTTGATAACCTTTGGGTAGGTCTGGATAAAAATAGTTTTTACGATCAAAAATTAAATTCCTATTAATAGTACCTTTCAAAGCAATTCCCAATTTCATAGCCATATCAATTACCTCTCTGGAAATCATAGGCAGCGTACCAGGATGTGCCAGCGTAATGGCACCAACGTCTGAATTTGGTTTATTCCCAAAATCATTGTGATCGTAAGAAAATATTTTACTTTTCGTGTTCAATTGGACGTGTATTTCCAATCCTATTACTGTCTCTAAAGTAATCAATGTGATTAAATTTTTTCTTTCAATATTTTACTTCCTATCTTCAAGGCTACGGCCAAACCATCTGTATTTTTACCTCCAGCCGTTGCATAAAAGTCTTGTCCACCCCCACTTCCTTGTATAGACTTGGCCATTTGCCTGATCAATACTGAGGCATTCAGATCTTTCTGTTTAACTAATTCTTCATTAATCATAACCGTTAATAGAGGCTTACCCTCTATATTGGCTCCAATCAATAGAATCAGATGATCCATTTCTCTTTTGAGATCAAAAGCAATTTCTTTGACGGAGGCAGCACTAGGAAATATCCCTTCAAAACTAATGATATTTATACTTTTATACACTTCAACAGCATCTATCATTACCTTTTTTAACTCTTTTGATTTGGTTTTGTTAAATACTTCAATTTGCTTGACTAAGCCATTTTTTTCATTAAATAATCCCTTTAGAGCTTTTAAAGTATCCGTGGGGTATTTAAGAGTTTGCTCGATTTGATTCAATAAATCCATTTTTTGCCATAAAAAGGATTCCGCCTTATCGGCAGTAATGGCTTCAATCCTTCTTACACCTGTAGATATAGAACTTTCAGATATAATTTTAAACATACCTATATGTCCGGTAGTCTTCACATGGGTACCTCCGCAAAGCTCCACTGAATAAGGTGCATCAAAGAGGATCATGCGTACATTGTCTCCATACTTTTCTCCAAAAAGTGCCATGGCCCCTTCTTTCTTCGCCTTTTCAATCGGTACTGATCTGCGCTCTACTAGAGGAATGTTGTTTCGGATTTTTTTGTTGACCTGCTGCTCAACAAACAATAGTTCTTCTGCACTCAATTTAGCAAAATGAGAAAAATCAAATCGCAAAGATTGATCATTAACTAAAGATCCTCTTTGTTGTACATGATCTCCTAACACATCCCTAAGTGCCGCATGGAGCAAGTGAGTGGCTGTATGATTGTTTTCAATTAAACCTCGTTTGTTACTGTGAACCTCTGCTCTATAAACACCTTCCAGATTTTTTGGCAGGACTTTGGTGATATGAATGAATAAGTCATTTTCCTTTTTTGTATCTAAAATATCAATCGTTTCATCAAGACCTATCAATTGACCTGAATCACCAATTTGTCCCCCACTCTCTGCATAAAATGGAGTCGTATTCAACACCAATTGGTAGGATAACGAATTTTTTTTCTTTATTTCTCGCCAACGAATAATTTGCGTATCAATGGTCAGAAGATCGTATCCAACAAATTCAGAAGCAGTGGATACCTCATTTACAATATTCCAATCACCCATATCCTGAACGGCCGCATTTTTGGATCTCTTCTTCTGCCTGCTCATTTCCCTTTCAAATCCTAACATATCCACAGAAAGGTCATTTTCTTTGGCGATCAAGGCTGTCAAATCAATAGGAAACCCATAAGTGTCATACAACTCAAAAGCATCAACCCCAGCAATCTGTTTCTTAACCTTCTTTTTTAAAATACTAAATCTTGTAAGACCCTTTTCCAGAGTACGTAAAAATGCCATTTCTTCCTCTTTGATCACCTTTGATATAAATACTTCTTGAGCTTCTAACTCAGGGAAGGTTTCGGAAAATTGATGGGATAAAATCGCTAATAACTCAAATAAAAAAGGTTCATTGAATTTCAGGAATGTATAGCCATATCTTAAGGCTCTTCTCAAAATTCTCCTGATCACATAACCTGCCTTGGTATTGCTCGGCAATTGTCCATCAGCAATGGTAAAGGCAATGGCACGGATATGATCTGCAATCACACGTATTGCTATATCAGTAACCTCATCATCTCCGTATCGAACTTGGGCTCGAGTAGCTACAGCCTGAATGAGAGGTTGAAATACATCTGTATCATAGTTGGACTGCTTTCCTTGTAGGGCCATAGCCAAACGTTCAAAACCCATACCCGTATCTACATGCTTTTCTGGGAGATTTTGCAAGACTCCAGAAGTCAAACGATTAAATTCTACAAAAACGATATTCCAAATCTCAACTACTTGCGGATGGTCTTTGTTTACTAAGCTGGCCCCTGGGGTTAATTTTAATTCCTTTTGATCACGTAGGTCAATATGTATTTCTGAACAGGGTCCGCACGGACCGAAGTCTCCCATTTCCCAAAAATTATCTTTCTTATTTCCATTAATGATACGATCTTCACGCACATGTGTCCGCCAAAAAGTCCTAGACTCATCATCCGCTTGTAAATTCTCTTTTTCATCTCCTTCAAAAACCGTTATATACAAACGTTCTTTGGGCAGGCCAAACTCTTTAACTAATAAATCCCAAGACCATGCGATGGCTTCCTTTTTAAAGTAATCTCCAAAAGACCAATTACCCAGCATCTCAAACATGGTATGATGATAGGTATCAAAACCCACCTCTTCTAGGTCATTGTGCTTCCCAGACACCCTTAAGCATTTTTGAGTATCTACTACTCGCTTTTGGTGAGCTTTCTTATTTCCTAAGAAATAATCTTTGAATTGATTCATGCCTGCATTGGTAAACATTAGGGTAGGATCATTATTCACTACAATAGGTGCTGAAGGTACCCATTGATGAGATCTTTCTTTGAAATATTCAAAAAATTTCTTTCTTATTAACTTAGACTCCATAAAAAGGTAAAAATCTTAATTTTAATCTTAATTTGCTATTTTTTCTTGAAAAGGATAAGTTTGCAACTGAATAAATTAATAATTTAGTTTTCTATAATCTCGTAGTGCAAAACTACTTCTATAAAAATCAATGGCAAGAATAAAGTATTATTACGACACTGAATCTTGTAGATACGAAAGAATTCGTACTTCTAAATGGGATATATTCATTAACTCACTTGCTTTTTTGACAGTAGCTACGGTCATCGCGACCGGCCTAGTGTATGGATACATGGTGTATTTTGAAACTCCTGAAGAGACACAATTAAGAAAAGAAAATGAAGAATTGCTCATGTACTATAATCTCATGAGCAAGGACATGGAAAGTATTTCTCAAGTGCTTCAAGGTATGCAAGAGCGAGATGACGATATTTATCGAGTAATTTTTGGCGTAAACCCTCTTGCTAATGAAATAAGAACAGGAGGTACTGGAGGAGCAAATAAATACAGAGTATTAATGGGAAAGGGCCTCTCGAGAGAAGATCTCATTATAAATGATCTTCAAAAAATTGATGTCCTCAAAAAGCGGATGTATATACAAACCAAGTCTTACGATGAAATAGTAGAGCTAGCGAAAAATAAAGAAGACTTTTTAGCAGCACTTCCCGCAATTCAGCCAGTATCAAATAAGGAACTCAAGCGGATTTCTTCGGGTTTTGGATACCGTATTGATCCTTATTTAAAAACAAGGAGAAAGCATCCAGGTTTAGATTTTTCCTTGGAAATAGGTAGCCCAGTGTATGCCACTGGTGACGGAAAAGTTAAGTATACCAAAAGTTCTTTATATAGTTATGGAAAACAAGTACACATAGATCACGATTTTGGATTTGAAACTAAGTATGCTCATTTAGACCAAATATTAGTAAGAAAAGGGCAACGTCTCAAACGAGGAGATCTTATTGGCTACTCAGGAAACTCAGGTAAATCTACCGGACCTCACTTGCATTATGAGGTTATAAAAAATGGAGAAAAAGTAAATCCAATACATTATTTTAGTCGTGATTTGTCTGCCGAAGAATATGAGGAAGTACTAAGATTGGCTTCAATAGAAAATCAAGCTATGGGATCTTACTAATATTGAAATACAGATTTGATCTCAGTCCATAATCTGGTAATAAAATGCTTTTTGACTTTATAAAACCAATCTGGATCTTAGCCATATTAATAACTCCTTATCTGAATTTGCCAATTCATTACTTGCTTGCTAGCAATTCTCCGGAGTCTCGCATAATAATCAAACATGATGAATTGGATAATGATCATCTAAAAGAGACCTTCCCCCGCCCCTCTGATCTGCATCTCAAAGATACTAGCAAATCCTTTTCTTTGACTGCTGTAGGTGATATAATGATGGGTACCAACTTTCCCTCTAAAAACTACCTTCCTCCAGACAGTGGTAATACATTGTGGGCTGAAGCAGGTCCAGTGCTGAGATCCTCAAATGTCACTTTTGGTAATTTGGAAGGAGTCATCCTGAGTGAAGGAGGCGAGATGAAAGAATGCCAAAATCCTAAAAACTGTTATTTATTTAGAACACCCGAAGATTTGAGCTTTCAATTTAAAAATAATGGATTTAATTTATTAAGCACGGCAAATAACCACGCTAATGATTTTGGAGAAACAGGACGTCAAAATACACAAAAAGTACTAGATTCTCTGGAGATTGGACATGCCGGATCGATTGAAAAAGCTTATCACTTACTTTATATAAATGAACTTACCATTGGTTTTGCTGCTTTTGCTCCCAATAAAGGTACACAGCTAATTGCAGATATGGATGAGGCACTTCATCTGGTTAAGATACTAGATAGTCTCTCTGATGTCATAGTCATTTCTTTTCATGGAGGTGCTGAAGGGGCGCTGCATCAACATGTCACACGAGAAACTGAATTTTATTACGGAGAAGATCGGGGAAATGTTTATAACTTTAGTCATTCTCTAATTGATGCTGGTGCAGATGTATTAATCGGGCATGGTCCGCATGTAGTCAGAGGAATTGAAGTCTACAAAGACAGAATTATTGCATACAGCCTTGGTAATTTTCTAACCTATGGCAGATTCAATTTAAAGGGCATAAATGCTCTCGCCCCCCTGCTAGATCTCAATATTGGTTATGATGGTCGTTTCATCAGTGGACAAATTCATTCTTTTATACAAAATTATTCCGTGGGACCGCGGATTGATAAAGAAAATAAAGCAGCTCTACAGATTAAAAAATTAAGTGAAAGTGATTTCCCAAAAAATCCAATATCCATTGATGCTTTTGGAGGAATTAATTACCTTAACAAAAAAATAGACTAAATGCCCTACAAAGAGAAAGAAATAGAGAAGAAATATTTCACCATTGGTGAAGTCGCTAGAAGCCTTAAGGTGGCAACCTCTCTTATTCGATTTTGGGAAAGTGAATTTGATATTATAAAACCAAAAAAAAATCGGAAAGGAAACCGACAGTTTACTCGAGAAGATATCAAAAATATCAAGCTTCTTTATCACTTAGTCAAAGAGAAAGGCTTTACCCTACAAGGCGCGCGAGATTTCATTGCTCAAGGAACTGACAGCATCCAAGATAAACTGGAACTAATCAAATCATTACAGAGTATTCGTGATTTCTTAATCAAATTGAGAAACGAACTGCCTAACAATTAAGATTGAGATTAAAATGATTGCTAATTAGGATTATCACAATAAATGCTTGTCCATGGACTATTTATAACCCAATACAGATGCCAGCCAACGTTCGACTTCTTTCTTGCTTATACCCTTCCTATCTGTATAATCATCTATCTGGTCCTCTCCAATCTTTCCCAAACCAAAATATCGAGCCTTAGGGTGCGAAAAGTAAAAGCCACTGACCGAAGAGGCTGGGTACATGGCAAATGATTCTGTTAAGGTGATCCCAGTTTTTTCTTCGACTTGCAATAATTCAAAAAGTGATTTTTTCTCGGTATGATCGGGGCAAGCAGGATAGCCAGGTGCGGGTCTGATGCCTTGATATTTTTCCTTAATCAAAGCTGCGTTTTCAAAATCTTCATGCGGTGCATAGCCCCAGTATTCTTTTCTAACCTTCTTATGCATTAATTCTGCAAAAGCTTCCGCTAGGCGATCTGCAATAGCTTTGATCATAATTACTTTGAAATCATCATGATCTGCCTCGAACTCATCTATTAATCTTTCAATCCCAATACCTGCTGTAGTAGCAAACCCTCCTATATAATCAGTTATTCCTGATGATTTTGGGGCTATATAATCTGCCAAGCAAATATTAGGAATATTATTTCCCTTTTTACCTTGCTGTCTCAAAAAATGAATGATGCTTACCTGCTCATTGTTGATTTCAACATCATCTTGTACCGATTGCGCCTCAAAAAAACCTATAACTGCATTGGCCTGAAGTGATCGATTTGCTATAATTTGATCAAGCATTAAATTGGCCTCATCAAAAAGTGTTTTTGCTTCGTTTCCTACTTTTTCATTTTCGAAAATTTGTGGATACTTGCCTTTAAGCATCCAAGTAGAAAAGAAAGGCGTCCAATCAATATATTCTCGAATTTCTTCCAAGGGAAAATTCACAAAACTTTTAATCCCCACAAAAGAGGGCTTCAGCGTTTCGTGATCGGACCAATCGATGTCCATTCTATTGGATCTCGCAGCCCCTATAGTTATCAGAGTTTTTGCCTCTTGCCTACCTCTATGGTCTTTCGCTAATTTCTCATACTCAGTGCGGATTCTATCGCTGAAATCATTTGCATCTGTTCCCAATAGTTTAGAGGCTACTGCTACAGATTTTGAAGCATCTAGCACATGAATTGTTGGACCACTATATTTGGATGCTATTTTAACAGATGTATGGATTCGTGAAGTGGTCGCTCCTCCAATAAGCAATGGAATTTTCATGCCTTTTCGCTCCATTTCCTCAGCTACTGTAACCATCTCATCTAAAGAAGGAGTAATCAAACCACTCAAACCGATGATATCTACATCATTTTTCACCGCTTCATCCAATATTTTTTGGGCAGGGACCATTACTCCCAAATCTAAAATATCGTAATTGTTACACCCCAAAACCACACCCACGATATTCTTACCAATATCATGCACATCACCTTTCACAGTAGCCATTAAAATTTTGCCTTTACTGCTATCAATCTCACTTTTCTCATCTTCCAAATAAGGCAGCAAATAAGCAACGGCTTTTTTCATTACCCTAGCACTCTTTACCACTTGCGGTAAAAACATTTTTCCACTACCAAAAAGATCTCCCACCGTATTCATACCAGCCATCAAGGGTTGCTCAATGACATTCAGTGGTTTTGCGTATTTAAGCCGAGCCTCTTCTGTATCTGCCTCTACATGATCTATCACTCCTTTTATCAAGGCATGCGCCAATCTCTCTTCTACGTTGCCTTTTCTCCATTCATTATCAACTTGCTTGACTTTTCCCTTGCCTGTTACACTTTCTGCAAAATCTACCAATCGTTCTGTAGCATCTTCTCTCCGATTGAGCAGCACATCTTCTACATACGCCAACAAATCTTTAGGAATCAGATCATAAACCTCGATCAATCCTGCGTTGACAATTCCCATATCCATCCCATTGTTAATTGCATGAAATAGAAAAGAAGAATGCATTGCCTCCCTCACTACATTGTTACCCCTGAAGGAAAAAGAAACATTGCTGACACCTCCACTTACTTTGGCTCCAGGTAGATTTTCTTTGATCCATTTAGTCGCCTCAAAAAAATCAATAGCGTAATTGTTATGCTCAGTAATTCCAGTAGCAACTGGAAAGATATTGGGATCAAAAATAATATCTTGTGGTGGAAAAATGACCTGATCTACCAATATCCGATAGGCTCTTTCACAAATCTGAATACGTCGATCATAAGTATCTGCCTGACCCTGTTCATCAAAAGCCATCACGACCGTTGCTGCTCCGTATTGTTTAATTTTTTGGGCCTGATCAATAAAAAATTTTTCACCCTCCTTGAGTGAAATAGAATTGACTACTCCTTTCCCTTGAACGCATTTCAGGCCAGCCTCAATAATGTCCCATTTAGAAGAATCAATCATGATTGGTATTCTGGCAATTTCAGGTTCAGATGCGATCAGATATAAAAACTTCACCATGGCTGCTTTGCCATCTAACATGCCATCATCCATGTTGACATCTAAAATTTGAGCCCCTCCACGTACTTGATCTAAGGCTACTTCTAAAGCCTCATCATATTTTTCCTCCTTAATCAAGCGAGCAAAACGCAAACTTCCAGTCACGTTGGTGCGTTCACCTACATTGATGAAATTTGTCTCTTCAGTAACAATTAATGGCTCAAGGCCCGATAACATTAAGGGTTTCATATTTTAGAAAAGAGCTGAAGAAACTTACATTACTACTTGCCAAGCATCGTCAGATCCTCCATGCAACCAATCCTTAAATCGTTCTTCACCGCCACGTGCTGCCCAATCTGAGTCAATAGTCAAACGAGAGCTGATACCTCCTCTTGGATTACAATTCATAACAATTCGCAACCGTTCTGGATCATACACTTCCATTAAGTGATCATAAAAAACATTGATTAGCCGCTCATAAGAAACAACAATATCGCGTAAGTGAAAGGCATATTGTTTCAAAGACTTTAACTCTATAATCTTTCCTTTTGGATAAAAAGTAAGATAGACATTAGCAAAATCTGGTTGTTCTTGAACTCCCAAAAAAGTAAATTCTGGAATTTTAATTTTTATTTCATAAGCCTCTTTACTAGGATTAGGTATGGCTTTTAAAATACTTTTATCGATGGCTTGATGCAATTTAGTGGGCATATGTAATTTGTCTAGGTTTATAATTTTTTGCCAATTCAGCTATTGCTTGAATGTGATCTGGTGTTGTTCCACAACAACCCCCAATGATATTCACCATTTGATCCTCTAAGTAGGGGATTATTTGATCTACCATTTCTTCAGGAGTTTCGTCATACTGACCAAACTCATTGGGTAAACCAGCGTTGGGATGAGCACTTACCATGAAATCAGATTTTTCTGATAATATTTTTAAAAAAGGTCGCATCATTTCTGCACCAAAAGCACAATTCAAACCTACACTGAACAGTTCACAATGAGAAATAGAAATTAAAAAAGCTTCAGTAGTTTGACCTGAAAGCGTCCGACCAGAGGCATCGGTAATGGTCCCTGATACCATGATAGGAGTCTGGATGTTACGCTCAAATTTTACTTCTTCTGCAGCAAATAAAGCAGCCTTGGCATTTAAAGTATCAATAATGGTTTCAAAAAGAATTAAGTCAACACCGCCGTCCAACAAAGCCTCTACTTGCTCTCTGAAGGCCGATTTTAATTCATCAAATGTCACTGCGCGATATCCTGGATCATTGACATCTGGTGATAATGATGCCGTTGTATTAGTGGGTCCAATTGAACCAGCGACAAATCTTGGCCGATTAGGATTTTTCGATGTAAACCTATCTGCTGCTTCACGAGCGATTCGTGCAGATTCATAATTAATTTTATATACCCAATCTTGTAAACCGTAATCCGCTTGTGCTATTGTTGTACTTGAGAAGGTATTAGTCTCTATTATGTCAGCTCCAACCTCCAAATAAGCCTCATGAATTAATTTGATGATATCGGGTCGAGTCAAAGACAATAAATCATTATTGCCTTTAAGAGAAATAGTATGGTCTTTTAGATCATTATTCCTAAAATCTTCTTCTTGCAAATCATGCTGCTGAATCATGGTTCCCATAGCTCCATCAAGGATAAGTATCCTTTTTTTGATCGCTTCTTGAATTATCATTTCTTTTTATAAATCAGATTATCAATAAGAAATTTAAGTCTTATCTATTATATCTCTTCAGATTATTTGAAGTTTAATTCGGCACTTTTTTTATGTATTTGCCAAGGATTCAATGGGTTTATGTCCACACCTTTCTTGATAAGAAGGCAAATATAGTTTACGAGGAATTGAGGAAAAATTATTTCTGACTAAAATACTGATAGCCCATAGACATACTGGCGATAAGTAGACCTCCAAGTTCTCGGGTTCCCTCAATATAAGATTTTTCAGCCTTCATTTTGCCCACAAGATCCATTTTATCAGAGGCCGATAACCAAATAATTAAATCAGGTATATAAAAACATCCATAAAACAACAAACTTAAGGATATGATCAAATAAAACTTAAGCCAAGTGGTAATGTGATTGAAAGGTGACGGCAAATATTTTTTGATCAAACCTAACAAATGAACAACACCAATGAATACGTACAAACTAACCCATAACAACGGATCCGGATCATTTAGATTAAGGAAAGCGAATAGGATAAATATCACTGACATAAAAATACTTATATTCCAATTTTTCATAACCCAAGAAGAAAAGTCCGTTCAACTTAAAATAAATGTTCTAAATTTTTAAATGAAGTCTCTATACTTTCTTGAGGATCAATCGATTGATCTTGCTCAATGAAAAAATGTTGCATCCCTGCCAACTTAGCTTGGTCAAATATTTCTTGGAAGTCAATCACACCATTACCTACTTCAGTAAAATCTCCTTCTAAACTCATATCCTTTACATGCCATAGAGAAAATCGATTTTTATGTCTCTTAAAAAGATCCAATGCAGATACGCCTGCTTTAGAGGTCCAATAAAGGTCTAACTCAAAATCAACCAAATCAACATCCGTTTCATTTAACAATAGCTCCATAGGCACAACATCATCAATACTATCAAATTCAAATGAATGATTGTGATAGGCCATCACTTTATCTAACTCACGCAACTCAGCACCTTTCTCATTAAGAAGTGCAATAACCTCATGGTATAACTTTAGATTTCTTTCGTTCTCTCCTAGATAAGGAAGTACCACATATTTCTGATTTGTTTCTTGCAACATGTGAAGAACTCGACCCCAATCAAACTTTAAATCTTTAAATGAAATATGACTACTTACTATTTTCATACCTAAATCAGTCACCATGCTATGGAAATCTGAAAAGTCCAGACCATACATTTTACCCTCACTATAACCAGCTGTTTCGAGTTCCTTATAACCTACTTTAGCGACATGCTCAAGGGTTTTCCTTGGATTTGTAGACATTAAGTCTCGCAGCGTATACAATTGCAAACCTATATTTGGCTTCATTGTAATCTCGCAACCATTCAATAAGGGTAATGCACCCAATCCAATTGCGCAGGTTACACTAGTCTTTAAAAATGATCTTTTCTTCATCATAATGATCTTATTTTTAAATTTCTAAAACAAAAATATTTTTCCAAGTAATTGTATTTTATTATCGCTTTTATGTTGTTTTTACTAAACAAAATACTAAAATTCCAATTTTAGTCCTATTTTTTGCTAGTATAATACATTAAATTTGATGCTATTTTGGTGTTTTGATACAGCATTTTTTCAACAAAAAAACCCAATAAAAATAAATAAAACTTTAGTATCCAAGATAAATGTCACCTTTTAATTAAAAACAATTCCAACAAAAATATGGAGAAAAAGAAAAGCTGTTTACGCTAAAACTACTTTCAATGGAACAGTAGCAAAAATATCTACTAGCATAAAATGTGAGAACCCGGAAACGGACTGGAGAAGTGGAATGTTTCATGGTAAAAATTCACAGATTATAATCATAAATTGCTACCAATTCGAAGAGAAATTGAATCTTATAATCCTCAACTTCATAAAACTGCTGAGCACTTAAAAGCAGTATACCAAGGAGCTCAGAATTGCGATATGCCAATGACTATTTTAGAGTTACTTGATGAGAAATATTTAGAGAAAAATGAATTGAGATACACTTCTTTTACTGGCTATACATCCACACTTAAAAAGTTTAAAAAGCGGTAAGAAAAAATTATGCCGATTATAATTATAATTCAATTTTGACAGCCTTCAATGAAGAAATGTCAAAGCACCTGAATAATGATGAAGAATCCAGAGATGAAATGAGCATCTAAATTAGGCTAGAAATGGGGATAAATATCATAATAAAACAATATTATTTGTATTTTATACACATATCAAATATTTTTGATTTAGAACGTAAAAGAAATGGAAAACCATTCTACCAGTTCAACTGCTCAAGTAAGACTTGATATATTAATAGAGGAAATTAATACTACTGATCCCATTATTGCAAAAGAAATTGCGAGAGTTAATGGAAAGCGTCATTATTCAAAATCAGCAGTTGCTGCTTTCAGAGCAAGTGGTGGCAATAAGGTAATGTCACCACAATTTTTGGCAGATATTAAAAAAGCCTTACCATTCCTCAATATAAATTGGCTCGTCCACGGTCTTGGAAATTGGCTAAAGGAATGGACTCCCAAAAACAAAAAGGATTACATCACTAAGTCTAATTGGTACAAGAGTAAGCCAAAGGCGGCAAGTGCTGGAGAGGAAAATCCATACCCTTCAAAGGAGAAAATTAATCAGGCTTTAAAAAATGGAACTGATACAAATTTCAAGATCATTCTAAGGGCAAAGTTTGCTACAACCTACGCAAGAAAAAGCAAACTGAGATCCGACATAAATAAAGACCTATGTAAAAGAGTACGTGAGTTAAGGATGTCTAGGGATCCTCAGGAGTCACAAAATTATTTTGCTGAAACCACTATGGGTGAGAAAAAAACTATAATAACTAATGTTGAATCCTTCAGGCAAAATCCTCCTATTTTTTTTATTAAAAAATTAAAAGAAAAATGCTCAGATGTGCCTGGATCAAGCGAGGTACTTACTCCAGCTATTCGCAGAAGATTAAGCTATGATTGGCTTTTAGATGGAAAAGGTGAAATGTTCATTGATCAACGTAATCTTCCATTACCTGAGAAGCCAGCAAAGAAACCTGAAAGGGATAAAATTGATTATGAGCTTTGTAAAAGAATTGAGATTCTCAGAGAAGAGCAAAATATGAGCAAGACTTCTTTTGGTGAATATTTAAATGTGAGTCGATCAATGATTAGTGGTATGGCACAGAAAAAACCGAGACAAAATCCTACTATATGGTTTTTGTCAAGGCTAAAAGAAAAAGTCTTTAACCAAAAAAATGAAGTGTTAAGTTATGATTGGATTCTAGATGGTGTCGAACCTAAATTCATTGAAAATTCTAGTAGTAGTGAAGAATCAAATGATACTATAGAGAGATTGAAAAAAGAAATTGAAAGGCTTAAGAGGCAGCTTGAACAAAAAGAAATCGATTAAGATGTATGAAGCCTGTGGGAGGTTTTATGTTACAATTCACGAATCTTGATATTTCTAAACCAAATATATTTAAATCCTATTTAGTACTTTATTACTATTTTTGTGTTATATTTGCCTAGTAAAATACAAAATTATCAATTTTAGTGCCAACTTTTTACTAATATAATACTATAGCCTTGGTACGTTTTTGGTTCTTTTGGTTCGCATTTTACAACGAAAATTTAACCAAAAATAAAATGAATAACCATTTAATAGAAAAGATAAGTGTCACCTTTTTTCCAAAACCATACAAAAAAGAAGCGGTCACAAAAAAGAAGATTATATACGCTACAATTGCCTTCAATGGAACATCAGCAAA
>NZHT01000096.1 GCA_002691385.1 Flammeovirgaceae bacterium
TTGTGGGACAAAGGTTATCAACAAAATTTTCCAGATCTCCCTTTTAAGATAGCTGCTTGTTTGCTCACTCGAATCATCAGCAAACCCGCAAACGACTTGATCTGTCTAGATATTGGACATAAGGCCGTTGCTTCAGAAATGAAAACTAATCCTATAATTTTCCCCTCTATTAAAAATTATACTCTTATAGGTCATAACGAAGAACACCTAACCCTTAAAATTGAAAATAATAACCTTTTTAAAGTTGGATCTACTTTAATTGGACTTCCTTGGCACATTTGCCCTTCTGTTGCACTCCATCAAAAGGCCTTAATTGTCAAAGAGAAAAAAATTGTCACTGCTTGGGAAATCTCTGGAAGAAACCGATTGTATTGATTATGAAAACTCCCTTAATAGTAGATGCTCATTTAGACTTATCAATGAATGCATTAGAATGGAATCGTGACCTACGTTGGAGCATAGAAGAGATAAGAGAATCAGAGACAGGTATGCATGATAAGCCCGATCGAGGAAATGGAACCGTTTCATTTGACGCTTTAAGAAAAGGCAATGTTGGCTTAATCTTTGCTACTCAAATCGCTCGGTTCACTAAAAAAAATAATACTCTTCCAGGTGGAAGCTGGAATTCGCCTCATCAAGCTTGGGCCCAAACGCAAGGTCAATTGGCATGGTATAAGGCGATGGAACACGAAGGAGAATTAAATTCAATAACAGATTTAAATAGCCTCAACGATCACCTAAAAAATTGGGGAAAAGAGGTGGGGAAAAAGCCCCTGGGCTACGTACTTACTTTGGAAGGAGCAGATTCCATCATTAGTTTCAAACACCTAGAAAAAGCATATGAAAATGGATTGAGAGCCATAGGACCTGCTCATTATGGTCCTGGAACTTATGCGCAAGGTACACACGCAGAAGGAGGTATTGGTCAGAAAGGGAAGGCATTACTTCATGAAATGGATCAGCTGAAAATGATCCTAGATGTGACCCACTTATGTGACGAAAGCTTTTGGGAAGCATTGAAGAATTTCAAGGGACCTGTTTGGGCAAGTCACAACAATTGTCGATCCCTCGTTCCACATCAACGACAATTTTCTGACGAGCAACTAAAAGTCTTGATACAACGAGGCGCTGTCATTGGAACAGCATTAGATGCCTGGATGCTTACGCCCAATTGGATAAGAGGAACCGCTAGTCCCAAGGACATGAACGTATCTCTTCAAAATGTTGTCAACCATATGGACCATATTTGTCAATTAAGTGGAAATTCCTTGCACGCTGGCATTGGATCCGACTTAGATGGTGCTTTTGGCACTGAACAAGCCCCTTTTGATTTAAATTGCATTACCGATCTTCAAAAAATTCCAAAAATTCTTAGCGGCAAAGGTTACTCAGAACATGATATCAAAAACATTTGCGGGGACAACTGGATTCGATTTTTGCGCAATACTTGGGATAAATAATAAAATCATAGAAAATTGTGCCAAAAGTTTAGTAAAATCAACAATCCCAATTTTTTAAACTTCGTATACTTGAAATTCAGGATTTTAAATGCTTTAAACTATACTTTTTACCCAAAAGTGACCTCATCCTACTTTGTAATTTATAAGAAACATTTGGCATAAAAATGCAAAAGGAAGGATTATCACTTTGTAGCTTATTTGATATTTTAGTTCTCGATCTCTTTATCCGAAACGATCGAACACAAAATGATTGAACCTCTGATTCTCCACAAGACCCAACTATGGAAAAGGGAATTAGACCCTTATCCCTATTTTATGATGTCTGAAGCCACGGATAAAGGCCCCCTATTCTTTTGGCCTTTTATTTTCAAGATTTATCGCTAGCTCAAGGCCCATAATAAATGGTTTAAATCTATTTTTTTATCACTGAAAAATCTTACTAAATCTAGCCCAGATAAAACTCCTTCTCTCCGCAAACGATTGTAATTTTACTTCACATCAATAACCCCCTCTTATTATCGGAATTCTAAATTTTTATTATTAAAATGCATATCATAATTAAAGTAATCCTTTGAAACAAATAACTTTATACATAATAGACGATATCATAATTATCTGCTATTTAATGAGTGTTATAGGGTATAGCACCTCAAAAAGGCACCAGCAATCTTCAGAAGATAATTCTTGGACTGTGCGTAATTTAATATGGCCAATTATTGACATTTCATTATTTGCGGTGAGCATAGGAAGCGGTATGTTAATTGGCCTTAAAGCAGATCCCTTTTTAAAAAGTATTATTATTTATAATGAATGGATGACCGCACTTGTCTTTATAATCTCCGCCCTTTTTATGATGGCTTTTTATTTAAATTCCAAAGTGTATACAATGCCTGAATTCCTTGAGAGAAAACTTCATCCTTTTACTGAGCTTTCCACTAATTATCTTATCTTGGAACCCATTTTGTCTGAATATGATTGCGAAATTGAAGAATTAAATACCTCACTCTGGTACAAAAATTATCGTAGGATTACCCTTTTACTTTTATTAAATCCCTCATTTTAAACTACTTCATTTAGAAATGAAAGGAATTCAAAAATCAAAAAATTGGTGGAAAGAAGGTATCGTTTACCAAATTTATCCAAGAAGTTTTAAAGATTCGAATGAAGATGGAATAGGAGACCTCAATGGCATTTTAGAGAAACTTGATTATATCAAAAGTCTCGGAGTAAGTATCATTTGGCTTTGTCCGGTTTATGAATCCCCCAACAAAGATAATGGCTATGATATCAGTGACTATCGGGCCATTATGTCAGAATTTGGAAGCATGGATGATTTTGACAGGTTACTTGAAGAGATTCATGCCAAAGGCATGAGAATTATTATGGATCTAGTTGCTAATCATACCTCAGACCAACATGAATGGTTCTTGGAGTCAAAAAACTCATTGGACAACCCAAGGCGAGATTATTATATTTGGAAAGATCCCATCAATGACAATGCCCCTAATAACTGGAAAGCCTTTTTCAGCGGATCAACTTGGGAATTAGATCCCCAAACAGGGCAATATTATTTGCACTCTTTTATTAAGGAACAACCAGATCTTAATTGGGAAAATTCAGAGGTAAGGAGAGGTATTCATGAGGTCATGAAATACTGGTTAGATAAAGGTATTGATGGCTTTAGAATGGACGTTATCACTATTATTTCTAAGCGCCATTTTAATGATTCCCCTTATAAATCTTTCAGCGATACAGTTTCCAAAATTTATGCCAATGGTCCTCGCTTGCATGAGTTTTTACATGAAATGAATGTGGAAGTCCTTTCAAAATACGATGTCATGACAGTCGGTGAAGGTCCTGGTATCTCCCTAGATAATGCAACTGAATTTGTAGGTGAGGATCGAGCAGAATTAAATATGATTTTCCATTTTGATCATATGTTCATTGATCATGGTGAAGACGGAAGATTTGATCCCATTCCTTTTAGCAAAAAGCAGTTCAAAGACATTTTCATAGCTTGGGATCGTGCCTTGGAAGGTAAAGGTTGGGGTAGCATATTCTTGGGTAACCATGATTTTGCCAGAATGGTCTCACGATTTGGTAATGATAAACTTCACCGAGACCCATCAGCCAAGTTACTAGCTACTTTGCTGATGACGATGAGAGGAACTCCTTACATATATCAGGGTGATGAATTGGGCATGGTCAATAATCAGATCGATCGCATAGACCAATTTGATGATGTGGAAATACAAAACACCTACCAAGATTGGAAAAATAAAGGAAAAGATCTTGATAAATTTATCTCAATTTCCAATGAAAAAGGGAGAGACAATGCACGAACACCCATGCAATGGGATGCCTCTCCCAATGGGGGCTTTAGCTCCACAAAACCCTGGCTAAACTTGAACCACACATACAAGAATATCAATGTTTCCCTCCAAGAGCAAGACTCAAATTCTATTCTCAATTATTATCGTAAATTGATTCAATATCGTAAAGATCACCTTACTTTAGTTTACGGAACCTTTGAAGTCATTCAAGAGAATCATGAAACCATTTTTGCCTATTGGCGAAAAGAAGATGAGAACTTATTGATCGTTCATAATCTGTCTGATGATAAAAACACACTGTTTATAGATGACCCTGTTCCTCTCAAAATAGAAATCTCAAATTACCAAGATTCTCAAGAAGGGCACATTGAGCATCTCTCACTAAGACCTTGGGAATCTATAATATATAGAGCCAATTGAACTTCCTAAATCTCTAGTTAATCATTCAAGACAAATGCTTGATCTTCTCATCAAAGCGTAAAAGCACCAAATGAGATTCGAAACCCTTACTGATCACAAATTGACAAGTTTTCTTTTTTTTGATCAAAAAAAAATCTTCCCCTTGCAACTGACCCCATTTTTGATCTATTAATTCATTGATTTTTGAGTCATAGTCAGATGGATTGAGCATATTCAATCCATCTTCAATTTGAGATAAACTGATTTTATGCTTCCTCAACTCTACTGAAATTTTGATCTTCCCCCATTTATTAAATGTGAATTTGTCATTCACAAAAGCCGAAACAAAGCGTTTTTCATTGATGAAATTAGCTTCTTTCAAGGCTTCCAACACGATCAATGCTTCTCTCAATTCAAGGCCATATAGCTGCAGTTTAGTCAGCACTTGGTGAGGTGATCTTTCTGCGCCTACACAATATCTAGCGGCTTTATTTTTTGCTTGTTGGAGATGATGCCCCGAATCTTCGGATTTCATTATTTTATATAGCCCTTTCGCTTCAAAATTGTTTCAAAGAACTTGACCTCATTATCACTGTTAAATATCCGATGCGGTAAATAGATCAGTTGAGCTTTACTCACAAAAAGTATAAAAGCTTCTTTTTTGGAACTCCCCCTCTTTATCTGATCCCATTTCATCGGCATCCCTTGTTTGGCATTAAGCTTGACTAAAATCTGTTGACTGGAAAGTTCATAGCTCAGCTTATTAAATAAAAACTTGCTTTGCTCTAGTTGTGTAACGCCTGCAAATTGTACCAACCAAAAGAGCAGATACAAAACCAAAACAATGGAGGCGCCAATGATCCACCAAGCATTAGGAATGAAAAAAAAACCCGAGCATATGACAAAATATATAAGGAAGACCCACCACTGCTGTTTGAGAACCCCTGTTAAGGCTAAACCAACATATTTTCCAGTAGCTAATTGATATTTTTTTGTTCTTACGATCATTATTTAAACTGCTTTTAAACTCATATCTAAACTTTTATAAGAGTGGGTCAACGCTCCAACGGAAATATAATCGACACCCGTATCAGCAATCTCCGATATACTCATTTCGGAAATGCCTCCTGACGCCTCGGTCTCATATTTCCCGCCAATCATGGCAATGCATTGCCTTATTTGAGACGGCATCATGTTGTCAAGCATAATACGATTGACCCCTCCTTCTTCTATAACTTCCTTAAGCTCTTGCAAACTACGGACTTCAATTTCTATTTTTAAATTTTTTTTAAATTTTTTTAAATAAGACTTCGTAGATTTTAAGGCCTCAGCAATACCTCCTGCAAAATCTATATGATTATCTTTTAACATCACCATATCGTAAAGACCAAAACGATGATTAATTCCTCCACCAATTTCTACTGCCCACTTTTCAGCTATTCTGAAATTAGGGGTCGTTTTTCGGGTATCAAGTAATTGGGCATGAGAATTTCTGATCAGCGATTTCAAATAACGAGTATAGGTTGCGATCCCACTCATGCGCTGCATACAATTTAAAACTAAACGCTCTGCGCCAAGCAATTGTATAGCGTCTCCGGAGACCTTAAATCCTACCTCTCCTGGATGGATCATGTCTCCGTCTTTTTTAAATGGCTCGAAGAGTATCTCTTTGGAAAACATATCAAAAATGATTTGTGCCATTTCTATCCCCGCAACAATTCCTTCTTGTTTAAATAATAAATGTGCCTGAACTTGTCTCCCTTCTGTTATACTTCCCAAAGAAGTATGGTCTCCATCGCCATGATCTTCCTCTACAGCAGTCCGAATGAATTCGTCTAATTTCTCTTTTGTTAAGTAAGCTGGATACATAAATCAAAATTAGTCTTTATTGTTAACCAGCTGAAAAGGATAAGGTAGATAAATAATATTCACCCTCTTTTTCTTTAAATAATAAATAAACCCTATACTGCTCTCCTGTTCGCAACTTATAAACACCCATTCTATAGAGCAGACCATTGGTCACCTTAGGAGGTGTGGTATATTCAAAAGATAATGCTTCATGATTATCAAAAAAAGTTCTTAACACTTTTTCTGCTTCCGCTTTATCAGTTAACACAAAGGACTCCCCTGCTAATTGTAATTTTAAAGTCGTATGCATCCCACGAACTACCTCTTTGGAAATATTCGTGCTTAGGGCAATCCCTATATCTTCTAACATTTGATCTTGGCCTAAACTTTGAGTAAAAAAAACAAAATTTAAGCCCCAACCAATCAACACAGTTCTCATATTAATAAAAGGAAATTAAAAATGCTTAAAAGCAAGCGTAAATTACAAAAAAAATTACTCAGAGGAGCAAGCTCTTAGCTTATATTTGTCAGATGGAAAAACGTATTCTATTAATCATTCTTGATGGCTGGGGCATCGCGACTCATAAAGAAGTTTCTGCAGTCGATGCAGCAGATACCCCTTTTATGGATAGCCTGTACAAGAAATACTCACACAGCACCCTAGAAGCTTCAGGTATTGCTGTCGGACTTCCCAAAGGACAAATGGGCAATTCTGAAGTAGGCCATATGAACATAGGTGCCGGTAGGGTCGTATATCAAGATCTTGTGAAAATCAATATTGCTATAGAAAAGGGTAGCCTAAATGAGGAAAAACCCTTAATTGAGGCCTTTGATTATGCCAAAAAAAACCAACACTCCATTCATTTTATAGGCTTAGTATCTGATGGAGGTGTTCACGCTCATTTGGATCATCTCAAAGAATTAATTAAAGCCGCCCACAAACATAAATGCCCAAAGATATTTATTCATGCGTTTACAGACGGTCGTGATTGCGATCCAAAAAGTGGTTTAGGCTTTATCAATGATCTTTCAGCCTACTTAAAAAATCACGTGGGCTCCATCGCATCGGTTGTAGGTCGGTATTATGCAATGGATCGAGACAAAAGATGGGAACGTGTCAAGGTTGCTTACGATGCCTTAGTTAAGGGTATGGGTACAAAAACCACAGATGTTACCTCAGCTATTGAAGACGCTTATGCCAAAGATATCACGGATGAATTCATGCCTCCCATAATTGCAACAAATGCTTCTGGACAGCCCATAGCAAAAATTGAAGAAGGGGATGTCGTAATGTGTTTTAATTTTCGTACTGATCGAGGAAGAGAAATCACCGAAGTGCTCACCCAACGTAATTTTCCTAATAAAGACATGTATAAACTGTCTTTATATTATCTTACCATGACCAGCTATGATGATACCTTTCAAAACGTTAAAGTCATCTTCAGAAAAGATAACCTAGCCAATACTTTGGGAGAAGTCCTCGAAAAGGCGGGAAAGAATCAAATTAGAATAGCTGAAACTGAAAAGTATCCCCATGTTACTTTTTTCTTTTCAGGAGGAAGAGAAGATGTCTTCAAAGGTGAAAAAAGACTGCTCTGTCCTTCCCCTAAAATAGCTACTTACGATTTACACCCTGAAATGAGTGCCAAAGACATAGAAAAAGCCATCATTCCAGAACTAGACCGGCAATGGCCCGATTTCGTCTGTTTGAATTTTGCTAATCCAGATATGGTCGGTCACACAGGTGTTTTTCAAGCTGCCATTAAAGCTTGTGAAACAGTAGATCATTGCGCCGAACAAGTGGTTACCACAGCCCTAAAAAAAGGATATACTACTCTGATCATCGCAGACCATGGTAACTCAGATTATATGATTAACGTCGACGGAACACCGCACACGTCACATACCACCAGCTTGGTTCCTCTGATTGTGGTGGACCCTGATTTCTCATTGCCTCTAAAAAATGGCAAACTTGGGGACTTAGCACCAACTATTTTAAAATTAATGGGACTTGAAATACCCAAAGAAATGACTGGAAAACTTCTTTTTTAATATGAAAAATCTATTGTACGTATTTATTTTGTTTTGTACATTCAGCTGCTCTGACCCCAAAGAAAGTTTCAAGATAAAAAAATACTTCTCTATTGATTCAATGGTTGCCGCGCAAATTACCCTGCTCAAATCAAACCAAAATATACTAAAGAAAACAGTTCAGATAGGTAAAAATATTGAAACTCAATCCCTGTCAGCTCAGACCATTGATTGGGAAAGTGAACTCAAAATCTTCACCCTCTTAGAGCTCAATAAATCTAAATTTTTTGGCTCTTTAGATACAAAAACTGACCTAAAAAGTATTTCTTATCATCCCAAAAAAAATGCAATTATGCCAATTAAATTTCTTAAAATTACCAAAGCAAAGGGTGAGTTAGAATCTGTTAATGGATACTATCTAGATAACAATGCTGCCATGATTTATACCTCACAAAGAAATTTTAAAATGAATTTTAACAAAGGTTTACTGACCTCTTTTGAAATTTCTGGAAGTCAAAAAGTGCTCTTTACAGATACTACACGGTTCATAATTAGCGGCACTATCAATTAAGCCCATTCTTCTTGTTTTTTATTGCTCTTACTAGGACTAGAAGGCCAGCGCACACCAGGGGGGTAAATCTAATAACGGCCCTTTTTCATAATCAAAAAGTAAGCCTCCTTCGTCATCTTGATTATTTTGATTCAAAGACCTGATCACCTTCTTCGATCCCCTAAAAACAATCAATAATAGGGTCAAATAAGTAAGCATACAAAGTAATAAATCAATCAAAAATGGATTCATATCTTCAAATTAGCATTATTTTCTAAAAAATTAAAAATAACCCATGAATAAAAAAAATCTCAAATTTAAAAGGACGTTATTTAAACCCTATCTAATTCCCTTTCCAGCCATTACGCTCTAAATCATTCTTGTGCTTTAACACGACCTCCTCCAATGATTTTTTAAAATCATCCAATCTTCTCGCCACTTCTTCATCAAAGGCGCCAATAATCTCTGCTGCCAAAATCCCCGCATTTTTAGCACCATTTAAAGCAACCGTTGCCACAGGTATGCCTCCAGGCATTTGCAAAATCGATAGCACTGAATCCCAGCCATCTATTGAATTTCTTGATCTAACGGGAACCCCAATGACTGGTAAACTCGTCAAAGAGGCTACCATGCCCGGTAAATGTGCTGCTCCTCCAGCACCGGCTATAATGACTCTAAGTCCTCGCGCTCTGGCACTCTGGGCGTATTCCACCATTTGCTTAGGAGTCCTATGTGCCGATACAATACTGACCTCTACTGACAACCCCAGTGTTTGCAAAATTTCTGCTGCTTCGGACATAATATTCAAATCCGATTTGCTTCCCATAATAATTCCTACTTTTAAATGGCTCATGCTTTGACTTTTAAAATGTTTTTTACTTGATTGGCAAATACTTTCAATGTGGACATATCTTTATTTGTGATAGTAATATGGCCCATCTTCCTGAAAGGTTTTGTTATTTTTTTTCCGTAGAGATGTATATGCACTCCTGGCATTTGCATCGCTTGAAACAACCCTTCATAGATCGCATTACCTGTGTAGTTGGGGGCCCCCAATAAATTAACCATAACGGCAGGAATCAACATCTTGGTAATTCCCAATGGCAAGTTAAGTACCGCTCTTAAATGCTGTTCAAATTGCGAGGTTTGATTGGCCTCTATAGTATGATGCCCGCTGTTGTGGGTTCGGGGCGCCACTTCGTTTACAAGCAACTCACCCTCTCGGGTCAAAAACATTTCAACGGCCAATAATCCTATCATATTCAATTTAGTTATCACCTCAATAGCCAATGCTTGTGCCTTCGCCTCAATCTCATCAGTAATATCCGAAGGTGAGAATAAAAATTCTACAAGATTTGCCTCTGGATGAAAAGATAACTCCACCGACGGATATGTCATCACCTCTCCACGCCCGTTTCTAGCAACAATGACACTAATTTCTGACTGAAAATCAATACACTTTTCTAAAACACCCGGTCGATCGAAAGCTTTATCTATATCGGCAACTGTTCTAATCATGTGAACCCCACGACCATCATAACCCTCAGTTCCAAGTTTATGTACTGCAGGAATCATATGAAGATAGCTTGATATATCTCTCTTAGATTCGGTCAAGACATACTCAGCGGTAGGAATCCCTTGGGATTGATAAAAATTCTTTTGTTTGCGTTTGTCTTGAATAAGCTCAATGATATGAGGTTGTGGATAAACTTCGACTCCGATGGTCTCTAACGTTTTCAAGGCTTCAGTATTTACATTTTCAATCTCAATGGTAATCAAGTCTTTATCCTGACCAAAACGCATGACATCATCGTAATCGGTTAAGCTCCCCAGCGTAAAATGTTTTACCAAATGAGCACAAGGTGCGTTGGGATCCGCATCCATGATCGCAACATCAAGATTGAGATCCATGGCAGACTGCAACAGCATGCGGCCCAGCTGACCCCCTCCCAGTAAACCAATTTTGTAATCTAAATTTTCTTTTTGAATCACACTGCAAAGATGGTAAAATTGGAATAAATGGGCCGCTCTAACGCTACAATAAGTCTAAAATCTTGATGAATCATCCGATTTTATGCAAAAAACGCAAATTAACTCATATTTGAAAAATGCCTGCTGGTTTTGATGGCATGAAAACGGATTTTGAAAAATCATTCGCTTATTAGTGAGTGTTACTATATTTGAACTAATTTCAAAGGAATACAGTTTATTAAAATAAAATTTGCACAAATTTTAATTTTTTTAATACAAAAAATAGAATGAGCCCTTATTTTGAAGCTTTTTTTAATGCTTTAACCGGAAATTTAGATTGGACTTGGAAATCGATAATTGGACAAGTTCCTTGGTTCCAAAATTATTTTTGGGGCGTGATTGCCATATCTTTGCTTGTTTGGAGTTTAGAAATAGCTTTCCCATGGCGCATCGATCAGGCAACCATTAGAAAAGACTTTTGGCTAGACTTATTTTATTTGTTTTTTAATTTTATTGTCTTTTCGATCGCAATCAGTGGTTTCTATGCACTACTTAACGTTTTTTTTAATAACCTAAATATTCCACTCAATCAGCTATCTTTGATCGATTTAGCATCCCTTCCTCAATGGGCTCAACTGCTCTTGTTTTTCGTAGTTTTAGATTTTGTACAGTGGTTCACACATATATTGTTACATAAATACCCTTTTTTGTGGCAATTTCATAAAGTACATCACAGTGTAAAAGAAATGGGATTTGCTGCACACATGCGATACCATTGGATGGAAAATATTCTTTATAAACCCTTAAAAACTTTTGCCGTAATGATTTTGGGAGGATTTGAGCCTCAACAAGCCTTTGTCGTACACTTCATGACCATCACAATAGGTCACCTCAATCATGCCAATATTAAACTGACTTGGGGTATCTTCAAATACCTCTTTAATAATCCAGTAATGCACTTATATCATCATGCAAAAACGATCCCTACTGGAAAAGTGGGAGTCAATTTTGCAATCAGTCTCAGCATCTGGGATTATCTTTTCAGGACCAATTACATTCCGGAGGACAGTGGTAAAGTACCTTTGGGATTTCCAGAGGACGAGAACTTTCCAAAAAGTTTTTTAAAACAACAGATTTATGGGTTTAAAAAAGAGTAATAACTATCCTAGCAAATGCTAATCCTACGGTAGTAGAAATAAAAAGGAAGTCACCCGCAAACCAAAGGTGGCTTAAACATCAAAATATGCATTGTTGAAAAAGGTTTAATCTGCAGATATTCTATTGATAAAAAAGAAACATGTCTTTAAGTTCACTCTAGAAGCATACCTAATGGTAGATGACGAAAAATCACAAATGATTTTTTCATTATTGCCTTAGCCTTTTTTTGACCTAAAGCAGGTTAGGACTTATTAAATTGCCCTTTTTAGATGCCTATGGTTTCTTGACCCTTCGTGACGCCAATAATTTTAAAGATGCTCTAAACATCATTAGATTTCAATACATCTATGCTCCATTTAATCGCCACGAATAGAGGCCTTATGCCATATACCAATATCACAATAACCCTTAAAGAGAGACCCAGATATTGATCACTCACGTTATAGCCAAAAAGAGCTGATAGGGCTACATACTCAATAATTAATCCCCCAAGAACTCCTGCCCCAATAAGAATTTCTCTAGCCAAAAACCTTTTCATACGATTCCAATATAAGAGGTTGTTTTCAAACACTCGAACTTAACCCTTAGACAAGAAAATTGAATCTCTTCTCTTTCAATTACTGTGAAAATAAATAATTTTTAATATAAAGGGGTTTAAATGTAAAATAAAAAAAACTCGACAAAATATCTTATTCTATTATCGTTTGAAAAAATGAATTATAATCCCTATTTGCTCTACATTAATAATCTCATTTATATCATCTAATCTAGCTATTGGAAATAGAATCTTAGTCCGCTATAATTAATCCATCCTAATATTATCCGGATCCCTCTCTATGTTGAGATTGTTTTTTCACTTCTTGCCGGTCTTCAAATAAAAATTTACGGTTTTTAATAAACTTTTTTAAAATAATTTTTTTAAGTTATGAAGGAATTCTCCCTAAAAAATTATGAATATCTCCAAAAAAGAAAAAATTCATGTTTTAATATCATCGGTATTAATAATTCCTATCACATTATATTATGAAATTTTACCTTTTGAAGAATTGGATTTAGATTCTAGAGAAACCCCATTTAATGATTTTTCTAGAATGTTTTTAATGTACCTAATTTTACTTGCTACGATTCTTGGTATTAAATTTCTTTTTGTTAAGAAAAATTCATTTTTCAATACTTTTTATTTAACCTCTTATGCATTTATCCTAATCGTTTTAATTACCAATCTAATGGGAAAAATGAATCCACCAAAAGGAAATGACATCCAACAATCTGAACAGAATATTGATCATGCTGGAATCATTGAAGCATTAGATGGAGAATCGTTGGCGAGAGGTGCTAGAATTTACAACAATAACTGCATAAATTGTCATGGCCATCCTAATGTAGAAGGTTCTTTACCTAATGCCCCTAAATTTTGGGAATCGAATTGGAATAAAAGGTCTGATCCTTTCAGCATGTATCAAACTCTCACACAAGGAATAGGCGCCATGCCTGCCCAGATAAAAATGACGCCTCGTGAAAAGTATGATGTTATTCATTACATCAGGAATAAATTTATTGAACAAAATGATCTTGAGCCTTTTTTAATAACGGCAGAATATTTGGAAGAGCTACCCAAAGGGACCTCCCGCGGACCAATTTCGCAACCTTATCACCCTTGGTCAGATCAGAATTATGGTAACTTTTTAATAAATACTTATGAACTTGTAGATGAGGAAACCGGTATTAAAAGGTTTCACTCTCCTGGCCCTTCACCTTTTGCAGATGAGGATTACTTAAAAAACAATTTTGCTTATAAAGGAATTGCTGTTCGATTAGATCGAGGAGCTGGAGGAGTTTCCAAGGGTAAAGCATGGATGATTTTTGACCATGATTTAATGCGAGTTGCAGGTGGGTGGACAGGTAATGGATTTATTGATTGGAATGGGATTTTATTAAACGACCATCATGAAACTTATCCTAGAACCATAGGTAAATTAGGTTTTAACACTCCCGTTGGACCCGGCTGGGCAAATCCTATAAATGGGTCTTTTGAAGATCCGCGTTTTACTGCTCGTGATGACAGAAAATTCGGACCCTTACCTAAAGATTGGTCGAATTACAAAGGCCTTTACCATTTTGGTGAGGACATTATCCTCTCCTATACCGTTGGTGCCTCTAATGTTTTAGAGCTTTTGGGCTCAGAAACCCTAGAAAATCAATTTGTATTTACAAGAACACTCAATATAAGCCCATCATCATCAATCCTAAAGTTAAAAGTTGCAGCGACTACAAGTCAAGTAAAAATACTAGGATCAGGTGCCCAATTATCTGAAGAAAATGGATATGTAATCCTCAAGGTAGATAGTTCTAAAAGTACTCAGTTAAAAATATTTATTGCTGATGCTGGAGTTTCAATTTTTAATGCCATTTTTAATGCCTCTTCAGGGCCAGAGTCTTTATTTAAATATACCAAAGGTGGTCCTGCACACTATCCGGAAGTTTTGACGACAGAAATAAAGAAAGGTTCAGATGAGGGTGTATTTGTCATTGATGAGCTTTCCCCTCCTTATGAAAATCCTTGGAATTGTAGGATGAAATTAAGTGGTATTGATTTCATGAGTGATGGCAATACTGCTGCTGTATGTACCACAGACGGAGATGTCTTTCTTGTTACCGGACTGACTAATAGAGGAGATGCTCTTCAGTGGAAAAGAATTGGATCAGGATTGTTTCAACCATTAGGGCTTAAAATCCGTAATGATGAAATCTATATCATCTGTCGAGATCAGCTAGTATTATTGCGCGATCTCAATGATGATGATGAAACTGATTATTATGAAAGTTTCAACCATGATCATCAAGTAACTGATCATTTTCATGAATTTGCCATGGGGCTGCAAACTGATCAGAAAGGAAATTTTTATTATGCAAAAAGTGGTAGGCATGCTCGAGAGGCACTTATTCCCCAACATGGTACATTGATAAAAGTAAGTAGTGATGGTTCAAAATCTGAAATTATAGCCTCTGGGTTCCGAGCTGCCAATGGGGTTTGTATGAATCCTGATGGTAGTTTTTTGGTCACTGATCAACAAGGATATTGGAATCCAATGAATCGGATTAACTGGATAGAAACGGATCAATCTAACACATTTTATGGTAATATGTGGGCCTATAACCCCCCTAAAGATTCTACCAGGGAAGCCATGAATGAACCAATGATTTGGGTAGATATGGAATTCGACAGATCCCCCTCTGAACTCCTATGGGTGGAAAGTGAAAAGTGGGGACCATTAAACGGTAGCTTGTTGAGTTTTTCATATGGCTATGGGAAAATTCAACTTGTCCTTCACGAAGAGGTAGATGGTAAAAAACAAGGGGGCGTTATAGATATTCCAAAAATGAAATTTTACACGGGTGTCATGAGAGGGCGGTTTAATCCTGATGATGAGCATTTATACTTGTGTGGTATGGAGGCTTGGAGTACTACGCAAAATCAGCGAACAGGCGATCTCTATAGAATCAAATATTCAGGTAAAACAATTCCCATCCCTATAAAATTGAATGCAAAAAAAACGGGTATGAACTTAACCTTTGCTAGCGAGTTGAATTCTGAAAGTGCATCTAAAATGTCTAATTATGAGATAAAAAAGTGGGATTTGATTAGAAGCAGAAAATATGGCTCAGAACGATATAACATTGAAACCTTAGATATTTTTGATATTAAGATAAGTGCTGATGGGAAAACGGTAAAATTAATCTTAGAAGATATCGCAGCTGTCGATGTAATGACCATCAAATATGATATTTTAGATAAAGAAGGTATTCCTCTCCAGGGAACTGTACAAAATACCATTCATGCTTTAGGTAATGAAGAAGATAATTTCATTACCCCTGCTAAATAAGAGAGCAGAACTGTATTGGCTCAGCGCTGAGAGCTAATTATGCGATAACACAAGGATAATCCCCTGATTTTTCTTAACAGGAATCAAATCTCCAATATTAAATGTTTGAAAATCTTGAAGGCCCTTAATCTCCGGACTAATCAAATGCACTTGATTAGAATCTAAACCTAATTTTTCCCAATCAATAATCAAGGGCACCCGCTCAAGATTTTCAGACCAAGACCCGATGGAAATAAGTACGTTCTTCTCATTAAGATAGATAGTACTTTTGATATTGGGATGATTAGTTTTAATTGGAGATCGATCTACCCAATAACCCAACATTTCACTATCGGCAATCTGATACTCATCAAAGAAGCCCCATAAGGCTCCTGGATCGAAGTTTCCAAAAAAACGCGTTGTCATCCCGTAGACCAACCCTCGGAAAGGGTGTCCTCCTTTTTCCAACATTTCTCCTGTCAATCCAAAAGGTAAACCAGAAACCTCAGTAAGCCAATAATCAGGCCCTAAATCATATTCAAAATATTCGCCAAACCATAATCTTGAGATAAAGGGGAAATGTTCCATATATAGCAAAGCGCTGTTGGTAAACCCATCCCTAATATTATATTGATTAGCTGAATGAAGGTCTATAATATAATCATTTCGATGGGTATTGAGCACATTTACAATGCGCTTTACGGTCTCTCGACTGAAGGCAATATCATCTAAATAAAGGCCATCAATTTCTTGATTTTTAGCCAGCCAATTGATCCCCTCAATATAATAATTAGTCCATCTTGAATTCCCTTTATTGAGAATAGCAGCATCATTGACACGGGTAGCATGCCACGCTGAATGATAATGGTCTTTAAGATGTTCTTGCAACCAACTGTGGCCACCGCCTTCGCCATCATTGAGCACTTCATAGTCCAAACTCTTTAAAGCAAAGAGCTCCGGAGCTTTGTAGGTGAGTTCTCTAATGGTATTGTATAGTTTAACTTTTATTCCTTTTGCATGTGCTTCATCTATATATGCCTTTTGCTTATCAAGATTGTAAAACGGATAATTAATGTAAGGATTAATTTCATTGGCATGGTGAACATTAACAACCGTCCCTTTAAGGCTAATGACTGAATCAATGGGGACATATTTATGAACAAATCTTGTATTAAAATGAGTTTGTGTATCAATGGTTTTGAAGGGTGTAATTAAAAATTTACAAGCAAAATGTAATGTGTCTCCTCGTTTTAACTCTCTGGAACCACTATAATTTACAACTTCAACTTTATTTGATTTAATCGTTACATTAATGCCTCCTTTGCCTTCGTTATACCATGAGGTCGGCAGATTCAATGGTTTGGTTTGATAAAAATTTGTGTTCAAAGGACGCTCGTAATTTTCATCTCTTAAAACGTATTGCAAACCCATATTAACATCCCCTAACCAAAGTCCTTCTTGATGTTTCTTTATATCCCATTTCCAATTCAGATCATTGGTTAATACTCCTCCCTTCATACCTAATCCAATCAAGTATTTAGCTGCCATTTTTTGAAAGGGTATACGCATTCGGATATCTTCAACTGTCACATCTTCCTTTGCAATTACATCAATTTGATAGGCCAACATTCCATCATATTCTATTGTGCCAAAGACATCAAGAGTATATTTTTCAGAACTATTTTTGACATTCCAGTTCATGCTACTTGGATGAGATTGGTTTAAAGTAATTGGGTCCTGTTTCCAATTAATGACAGGTTTATCTCCTTCAATAATTTCAAAAGTGATAGGTTCATCCAACAACTCCTCAGCGTTTTCATTTAAATGAGTCATCTCCTGGGCAAAGTAACTATTAATTTTATGCGGTAACCCAAATTTATTCACCGAGATATCTCGCCCTAAAATATGCAAAACGTTTTTGTTCGCTTTGACGGCTATAAAAGGTCTTATGATAATATCATCATCACGTCCAATGGTCGAATTAAGCCAGTGTAGCCGCGACATATTGTGGGGATTATCTTCGCCATAGTTTTCAATCATTTCACCTTTTACATTAATTTTCACAAATGTGGTATCCGCCGATAAGCCTACAGGGGTAATAATAATCTGCGCCAAGTAGGTGTCAGCAATTGTATTTTTGGGGATTTCTATGCCAAACCAGAGTGGAATTAACTTCCTTTTGGGTATATTAATTTTTTTGAAAAAAATATTACCGTTAAGATCAATACCTTCACTATTGTAATTAGTTATCAATGATTTGGATAAAAGATTCCCTGAATTACTTTTCAAATCTGAATACTCTATTTGGAGGTCATTTAAGTCCATATTAGGGGCATACACTCCAATTTGAAAGGCATAAAAGCTCCCTTTTGGAATCGTATCTGTAAGGCCGTTAACCTTACTTGCCTGCATCCATCTTTGAGGTAAATAATCTTTTAGTTTAATGGGATTTTCCCGATACTCAGGAAACAAGTAATACGGCTGATCATGTCGTTCAAAATAATTTTTGGTTTCTTTCTCAGTAGCTATAATTTCCATAGGGGAAAAACTATTAAATGGATCAATGGATTGACTGCTTACCACTTTCGCTTTGGGAAATGTAATATTATTTTGAGTCTCTTTTTCAACCATTGATAACCAATCTGTATCCTGTTCATTGATTGGACTGTTATATTGAACCTTTGGATAATAGCCTCCCGTTGAAACGTGCGATAGGTAATAAACATGATACTTTTCAGTTCCTTCATTAGCCTCAAAAACGAAGTGGCCAAACTCGTTGTTAAGGCCCAATAAAAAAACATTTTTTATTTTTTCCTGAGTATTGGCATCAACGATAATAAGGGCTTTTTCTGCTGGTTTATTATCTCTTCTTCGCCAGGGTATGATTACTTGGACATTACCTGAGCTACCTTTTGGTATTTCAATAACAAAACGATGATTCCCTAATGATTCAAATGGCTTACTATATTCCGGGTGTTCCCAATTCCCATTTTCATAGCGTATTGAATCCACAAAAATTGAGGCGAGCTTTATTCTATAATTAATCCCATCATTCGAATGAAAAGCGCATGAATAAGATATAAAAATTAACAGTATCGAAATAATTTTAATCCAAGTACTCATAAATGAAAATTTACATTTTAAATAATGTGTGAACAGTATTTAAAAGCTGATTCAAATTGTTTTTCCTTTCTTTAATCTCTTTTTTTATTAATCTATTCTCCAACGAAAAATGGCGAGGATCATCTTTATATTTAGCAATCGCCCAATTTAAATACTCATTATTTGGCTCTAACTTGGTCTTTTGATCTATGAGGCTTAAGATACGTTGGTGTTTCCCCAAATGCTTCATAGCCATTAATTGGAGATAAAAATTTTCACTTTCTGAATCCTCATAAGATTTATAATTAGTGATATAAGCATAATAAGAGAGATCCTCTTGCAGTTCGTAAGCTCGTGCAATGATAAGGTCCGCAAGTCGATCATCAGTATGATAGGGTTTGCCTACACCGAGATTTTCTGGCCAAAGCTTTGCTTTTTTCGCATAGGTAATCGCCTCCTGATAATCCTTCATTTTAAAGGATTTTAACGCTAACTGAATACAGACATTATTGTATATTTTTTTCCCTTCTGTTGAGCCTTCAAAAGGTAAAAGGTTAAATTGTTCTAAAAATATTAAAGCCTCATGAGGTTTTTCAACTTTTAATAATGCCTCGGCATATCGAATACCAATTTGTGCATTTTCAGGATAAAGATCCTTGAGCTTTTCACTTAAACCCACTGCTTTGAGGCCTTCATTATTTAGTAAATAGTGATCAATCAAAGCAATACCAGCACGCCAATCTTCTGGTTCCATGGAATGCGCAATCTGAAGGTTTTCCTTTTCTCTTATCCCTGCGTCTTGTAAAAGGGCATGTTTTGTAAGATAGAATGTAGCTATTTTTGGCTCTTTTTGACATTGATCAAAAAGATTCATTGCTCGGTCTATTTCCCCTTTATGCCAATAGATGAGTCCTAAATAATATTTAAGCTTCCAACTTGCATATTCTTTGATAAGCATTTCTAAAAACTGGGCCGTTTCTACTCTATGGGGAAAGGTCATTTCTATTGATGATTCTATGATCTTATTTATGTATGATTGACGATGATCAACATCCAAATAGGCCAGCCAAACATTAATTATGGGATTTTCAGGCCCTTCTTTTAAAACTGAGATAGCCATGTCAGAATTATTAAAATCATAATAAAGAGAAGCAAGCTCCAAATATGATTCGTTAGGTAATTCGTTGGTAATAGACTTATGGAAGTAAGACAATGGTTTGTTGTTCCACAAGTATTCTTCATATCTGGCGAAATCAGATAATGGATCTAAAATATAAACCTCTGCTAATGCTGCCATTGCAGCGGGCTCATTTTTAAGTTTTCTGTTTGAGTAGCTGATAATCATATGGGCCATGATATTTTGACGATTATAAATGAGAGCCTTTGAAGCAAAGTGCAAGGCTTTGGTCATGTTGCCTTCGTTAATAAATAATTTGGCCAAGGCCACATAAGCTGCAGAAGCAAGTTCAGAGGATAGAGCAGCAATGGA
The DNA here is from genome assembly GCA_002691385.1 of Flammeovirgaceae bacterium. Taxonomy (GTDB): domain Bacteria; phylum Bacteroidota; class Bacteroidia; order Cytophagales; family Cyclobacteriaceae; genus UBA4465. The sequence continues at coordinate 20,205 of NZHT01000096.1, forward strand.
AAACCCTGATTTGGCTTCGTTATAATTTCCCAAAGCTTTATTGGCTAATCCAAAAGCATAATTGCATTCTGGATCATATGTGTCTATTGACAGTCCGATTTGACTGTATTTTAAGGCCTTTATAAAATCCATTTTTCTAAAATATCCCAATGAAAGTCTACTTAATGTAGGCATGAAAGTCGCATTTTTTAATGCCGACTGATGATATAATTTCATTGCCAATGAATATTGGCGTTGTTTTTCGAATTCTAGACCTTTGATATATAACCCATATGAAGATTCCCAAATAAAATCCGAGGGTGTAGTCAAGGGTCGATCAACTGAAAGACCACTTAAGGAGGCTTTGTAGTTTAAAAGATCAAGGCCTAGTTTGATTTTTAAAATATTTTCTTCAGGTTTAGCTACAGTCCATTTAAAAATATCTAGGGGTCCAAGGTCTATTGAATAATTGACTTTTTTATCCCCTATTTGCATATATATAGTGTCCTTGATCTGTTGTAAAGCACTCAGATAAATAGCTAAAGAATCCCTTTCTTCCTCAATATTTAAGACCGCATATTTGGACGCCGCTACCATTCCTTTGGTTGATTTTAGTGGAAACCAAATCTCCTTCATGAGATCCGAAACATGGGGCCCAAAGGAGCGATGCTTGAAGGGTGAGTAGGTACTTTGTTCAGCGGCTTGATTAAATAACTTACCTGATTGATATTCTATGTATTGACCATCATTATCGGTGAGTAAATCTTCCCATATCATACCTTGTTGTGACAAACCCCAAATCCATAGTTTTTTCCCCGGCTTGACATCATAATCCGTGTGATGTCCAAATCCAAAATCATCCTCTTTCCAGTAGCCTCCAAAAAAATCGGCATAGGCATTGACGACGTGATAGGATTTATACCCCCCAAAATTATTATTTTCATATTTTGACAGGTCACGCCCACTAGATATTGGCCAACTACTCGATTCCCCTCCGTGGCCTATAAAATCTTTTCCAGGATAAAAAAACTCCAAATCCCCNGATGCTTTCGCTGCTGCATTCATCCAATGGTAGTAGGAAGTATACTCATCTNTAAGATTGAACCAAGAAACCGTAGTTTCAAGAAAAGCCTTATCTTTTGGAAGTGTGATTTTAACATTCCATCGCGTACGAGAAGGCAAATCATAGGCGCCAACGATGCAGGATACACTGCCATCGGCATTCTTCTTCAAGCTATAATCCACTGGTGTTGAACAAGAAGGGGCATGTCCAATATCTCCAAAGTTGAATTCTAAGCCCCCAGATGTCCATGGGCCTCTCATGGCAATATTTCGAAATTTTACAACTTCATTTTTATATAAAAATTCTTTACCTGTTGATTTTTCGATGGCCCCCCAAACCTTTCCCCCGATTTCGGGAGAGACAAATACTTTTAAGTATTCATTTTCCATAACCACCATTTTCCATGATTGATCAATTGGATGGTTAGTATATCCATCAAACTTAAAATAAGGATAAATTCTGCCTATATTGGGAATTGGATTTGGATCTGAAAAAGGATACGTTTTTAAAATTTGGGTTTCCTCATAAATGACTGCTTTCGATGGGTCGGAATAGCTAAATTCTCTATTTTTTTGACAACTAAGGCATCCGATAACACAAATGATAAGGGCAACAAAAGAGGGTTTATAATAGCGCATTATTTTACAGATTATTTCCCTATCAAAAACGATAATTTTAATAAATTTATCATGAATTTAAACCATTAGGTAATTCCAAAAACTAAATATTTTAAATTAAAAACAAACAACTATTCGAACTGAATAAAATGACCCTTATAGAATCCATTGATCTTGGAATAAGCTAACCTATTCGTCATTTAGATCAAAAGTGAACAATCTGTTTCAGAGCCTTAAAACTTATAGTCTGAAAAATCAAACACACTAAATTGATTTTAAAAATCCTACAACCAGGGATCCTTAGTTTTTACCAACCATCCTTCTAATTCTTTAGTCAACTTCTTCTTTATATTTATTTCTTTTTCACTGACATTAATTAATTGAAAGGGATCTTTATGGTTATCGAAAAGTTCGACTTGATCTTTTTTATCAAGATCTTTTTGAATCATTAAAGTATATCGATGGGTCCGTACACCGCGTGCCCCAAACGCTTCTTTGCCCACATTGACAGACATGAAAAGTTGTGAATCAGGTCTTTCTCCATCTCCTGTCAAAAACAAGTTTGAGTAATCTGTACCGTCAGTTTCTGGAGGAATATCTTCATGAAACCCCATCAATCCAAGGAGTGTTGGGGCAAAGTCCGGAGTAGAAATTAACAGATCATCAATTCTCGGTTGGATATACTCCGGCCAACGAATCAAAAATGGAATCCTCATAGATTCTTCATAATGATTATTTTTTGATATCTCATCATGAATACCAAGACAGTTTCCATGATCTGAGGCAAATAACACAACGGTGTTTTTTTCCAATCCCTGTGATTTCAAAGTAGCCATAATTCTCCCGAATTGGTCGTCTACACCTGAAATCATGGCATAATAATTTTTGATGTTTTTGCGATAATAATCCCCCCATTTCGTTCCTTCTTCTGGAATATTTGGAAATTGTAACAACGAATCAAGGGGTACGTCATCATATAATAATTTGTATTTTTTAGGCACCAAATCGTAAGGCATGTGCGGCGGATTCATCGAAACCATGAGGGCGAAAGGCTTATTGTCATCTCTGAATTTATTGCCCTTATTTTTCAAATAATCGATAGCCAAATCTGTTTCATGTGCTGGACCCCATTGATCAACAAAATGAAAGGAATCCCTAGAGGCTTCATTTGACCAATACATAGGTCGATTATGGTGATCATAGGTGCCATAAGCATACCAAAAATCAAATCCATGTCTTCTCTCTGGAGGAGTCCATTCGTTCCATTTAACATGCCCTTGATTGTTTTTAACATCAATGTAAGGAGGCCGTGGATTGTCGAGGTGCCATTTCCCAATATATCCGGTATCGTATCCCTTTTCACTTAACACATCTGACCAACACTTGGCATTGGCTGGCAGCTCATAATTAAATGGACTTGACAATGAATTGCAGTTAGACCAAACACCATGGTTTTGAGGATATTGACCGGTCATGAAGCTAGCACGAGTCGGGCTACAAATGGGATAATTACTTACGGCTTGATCGAGCACCAAACTTTGACTGGAAAATTGATCTAAATGGGGTGTTTTTACATGTTCCAATCCTAAAAACCCCATGGCTTGACCGCGCATTTGATCTGGATATATGATGAGTAAATTAATAGGAGTGCTAGGTGAATTCCAATGACAACTTTTTAACCCCATCATCAAAATTAAGCAAGCAATGGTCACGTAATATGGTGTTCGCTGGATCATTTTATTTTTTAATTAAGACTGATTAAAAAATTAATTATCTGAATATCCTCTTTATAAATATATATAAAATCTAGGAGAGCATAAAACATTAGTAATTACTAAGATCCAAACCCCCTTCAATGACATCTGGCTTTTTAACTAGAATTGAATTAGATATCTATCCTAAACCGAAAGGAATTGTCGATTTCGAAAAAATCAAATAAACCGCCTAATATTAGCATTAAACTCAAAGAAATACAGCCTAAAAGTAGATCCAACTGTCAATATTTGGGCCTCACTAACTGAATTAATATTGATTGGATTGGGTACAAGGTTTAAACAAGTCAAAAATTGCTAGATTAATAGACCGCTTACCCAATCATTACATCAGGCTTCATCGCTCTTTTATTATGAATAAAAAATTCATGAAATTATTACATAATGAAAAAATAGTATTGAATTTACATGACAAAGCCCTTTCCATCAGCAGATCATTTAAAAACAAATCTCGAGAAGACCACCTTGGGTCATCGTCTCTTATTATCGAACTCATTGGCTCCCATGGCCGGTTGTTTTATTATTATTTGGGTAGCCCTCGATTTTTTTTAATAAATTAGTAAAGAAGGGTTCAAAAAGAGAGTCAATTATGAATTTAAAATTCCCAAAATTACCCATCATTTTATTTGCTACAGGTACACTTATCCTCGGGTGTAGCAAGAAAGATAAGGCTCCTTGGATAAATTTGTTTGACTCTAAAACCTTGACTGGATGGGAGCAGAAAGGAGGTGCAGCACTTTATGAGGTGCGTGAGGGGGTCATCGTGGGAACTACAGTCAACAATACTCCAAACTCTTTTCTAACCACTGAAAAGGCATTTGATGATTTCATTTTAGAACTCGAATTTAAGGTAGACCCCACCATGAATTCAGGAATTCAAATCAGGAGTAATAGTTATGATTATTACCTCAATGGCCGGGTACATGGATATCAAATTGAAATAGATCCTTCTGAGCGTGCTTGGAGTGCTGGTATCTATGATGAAGGTCGACGTGGGTGGTTACATCCATTGAAAGATGAAAATTCGATTGCTAAAAATGCCTTTAAACAAAATAAATGGAATCACTATAGAATCGAAGCCTTGGGAGATACATTAAAGACTTGGATCAATGGAATTCCTGCTGCACATTTGATTGATGACCAAACTTCTATGGGCTTTATAGGTCTACAAGTGCATTCCATTCATGCGGCTCAAACAGCAGGTATGGAAGTCGCTTGGAGAAATATTCGTATCCTGACTCAGAATTTGCAGAAGTATGCCCAAAATAGTCCGCTCCCTGCCTTAACCAAAAAGAATAGTTTGACTTCCAATGAGCTTGAAGAAGGTTGGACCCTGCTTTGGGATGGCAAGACGACTGAGGGTTGGGTAGGTGCCTCCCTAAAAGAGTTCCCCAATAAGGGCTGGATCATAGAAGATGGTGAACTGACCGTATTGTCATCGGGAGGCAAAGAATCTGCAGCAGGAGGAGATATTGTGACCCTTCAGAAGTATGGAGATTTTGAGTTGATGCTTGATTTTAAGCTGACTCAAGGGGCTAATAGCGGCATCAAATATTATGTGGATACTACGATAAATAAAGGAATCGGTTCGGCCATTGGTTTAGAATATCAAATTCTAGATGATGAAAGACATCCTGATGCAAAGGAAGGAAATCATGAAGGCAGTCGGACACTGGCTTCGCTTTACGATCTGGTTCAGGCAGATACCAACAAACCTACAAAGCCAATTGGTGAATGGAACACTGCTCACATTATCTCGAAGAATAATCAGGTGGTACATTACCTCAATGGGGCCAAAGTACTGACCTATGATCGCAAGAGTGAGGCCTACAGAAAACTTGTAGCGACCAGTAAATATGTCAAGTGGTCCAACTTTGGAGAGCTCGATCTTGGCCATATTTTACTACAAGATCATGGTGATCGCGTGAGTTTTAAGAATATTAAAATCAAATCGCCAATCAAATGACGACCAGAAGAGATTTCATTAAAACAACTAGCAAATTAGGGATAGGCGTAGGTGCAATAACATTTCCAGTGTTTACAAATGGACAAATAATAGGTGCAAATGACCATATTAATTGTGCTGTGATTGGTGTTAGAAGTCGTGCTAAAGCCCATATTTTGGCTATTAATGCGCTCAAAAACACAACCCTTTTATACAGTTGTGATGTGGACGATGTTATTTTGGAAGCGCACAATATTTGGTGTCAAAAAAATATAGGCCGGATGCCTAAGGTCGAAAAAGATTTTAGAAAAATCCTTGAGGATAAAGAAGTTGATGCCGTTTTTATAGCCACGCCCGAACATTGGCACGCACCCATGGCTATTTTGGCAATGCAAGCCGGCAAGCACGTATATGTAGAAAAGCCTTGTAGCCACAATCCATATGAAAATGAATTACTAGTTGCTGCACAAAAAAAATATGGAAAGAAAGTACAAATGGGCAATCAACAACGCTCTGCAAAAACTTCAATGATGGCCATAAAAGATATTAATGATGGAGTGATCGGAGAAGTTTATAAGGGAGAAGCCTATTATTCCAATAACCGTAGGTCGATAGGGAAAGGTAAAACAATTCCTGTACCTAAAACTTTGGATTGGAATTTATGGCAAGGTCCTGCTCCAAACGAAGCCTATCGAGATAATATTCACCCCTACAATTGGCATTGGTTCAGGAATTGGGGTACTGGAGAAATCCATAACAATGGAACCCATGAGATCGATATTTGTCGCTGGGCATTGGGAGTTAATTTACCCGAAAGTGTTACATCTTTTGGTGGAAAATACACATATGAAGATGATTGGGAGTTTGTGGATAATCAACAAGTAACCTTTCAATATCCTAACGATAAATTCATTACTTGGACGGGTCACAGTCGTGGATTAATTCAACCTAATCAACCAGGGCGAGGCACTACCATTTATGGAAGCAAGGGGACCATACAATTGGATCGTAATTTTTATAAATTATTTGATTTGCAAGGAAATCTGATGAAATCTGAATTTGAAAATGTAGTCAGTGCAACTACTGATACTCTTGGTCAGGGTCAGTTGGATGTAAATCACATAAGTAACTTTTTTGATGCCATCAGATATGACAAATCATTGCATGCTGAAATCAAAGATGCCAGCATCTCTACCATGCTATGTCATCTAGGTAATATGGCACAAGATGCTGGGGAGACCCTAAGGATTGACCAAAATACGGGCAAGGTTTTGAAACATAAAAAAGCCATGAAAGCTTGGAAAAGGGAATACGCAACCGATTGGGAACCACGTCTATGATACCGTGAAACCTGGCCGCTGAGTTTAAAATATAAAAAATCAAAATATCACAAATCATTAGGGATATAGCCTTTGATTAAGGCCCATTCACCCCGTTGATATAAAGATTTTTGTTTTTTTCAAATGACTAATTTAATTTCATAAAGGACAATGGAATTGAACGATNAAGTTCTAAAATCTTCATATNCCTTTTGAATTTCTTGATGTTTTCACGTAGNAATTGACCCAACATTTAACATGAAAAAAATAGTCAAAATCTCTTTATTCTCAGGATTTATCTTTGCCACACTNCTCAGCATGGCACAGNTTGATACTAAGAAAGATCAAAATGAATTGTTAGCNAGGGCTGCCAAACTTGAATTAAACNCAACGTATAAAGNCCCTCCCGGTGATGCCCTATCGCACCATACCTCGGGTTTTGCNAAAATAATGTGTTCGGCAGTCTTCATCACAGGGTTGACTCCTGAGTTTGCTGCGGAGCATGTGGGCTATTTTACATCGCCGTATGCAGAACGAAAAAAAGTAGGGAAGCCAACCGTAGATTATGAAAAAAAATCGGTCTCTATTGCGCTCCCCAATGGCATGGTTCGAACAGCCTTATATACTGGTGACCAAGGTTGTGTTTGTCTGCCCGAAGGAGCAAATACGTTATATTTTAAACCAACTAAAATATTACATAAGCCATTAAAACTGCCTCGCCGCACTTCTTGGCCTATGGGTAACCTCTTGATTAAGAACAACCTTGATGAAAATATAAATATGGAAAAAATTCAGATGGCCGTTGATGCTGCTTTTGCTCCTAAAAAAGCATTTACCGCAGCCTTAGTTGTCACCTATAAAGGCCAAATAATTGGAGAGCGTTACGGTGAAGGTATCACTCAAAATACCGCTTTGGAAAGCTGGTCAATGGGTAAAAGTCTTTCCGCCACCATCATGGGGGTCTTGATGCAAAAAGGAGTGTATACCTTGGACCAGTATGCCCCTATTCCTCAGTGGCAAGGGAAAGGCGATGCACGTGCTAAAATCAAAATTAAAGACATTATGCACATGTCCAGTGGTTTGTATTGCCGAGCGCCTCAAGACCCTGATTTTGATCCTTCGGCTGGATATCCAGATCACTTATATCTGTACACAGGAGGTATTAATTCATTTGAATATGCAGCTAATTTATCCCAACAATGGTTGCCAAACACCGTAGGGCGTTATCGCAATTCTGATCCTGTACTCATCAATTATCTCAACCGTTTGGGGATAGAAAGCTTAGGTGAAAATTATCATGCCTTCCCCCAGAAAGCATTATTTGATAAAATAGGTATTCGAAGTATGATTCTCGAGACCGATCCTTATGGTAATTTTCTAACCCACGGATATGAGTTCGCTTCGGCACGTGATTGGGCCAGGCTAGGCAATCTTTATCTGCAAAATGGTCTTTGGAATGGGGAACAAATTTTACCCAAAGGATTTGCAAAATTTGTAAGCACACTGGCTGGGCCTTGGTTGGCAGACGGTCGTCCCATATATGGTGGCTTATTTTGGGTCAATGGAGATGGTCGTCTACCCATACCGAAAGACGCCTATATGATGCTAGGTGCAGGGGGCCAATCTGTAGTCATCATCCCTTCCCATGATTTAGTGATCGTCCGACTTGGGCACTATAAAGGACAAAAAGCAGGTGTCCAAGCCTTGAATAAAGCCTATAAGTTGATTCTTGAGGCTCTCTAATATAGGTAAGATGCCCGATAGAAATGAATAGAACTAAAAAGTCAGCACATAAAACCCACACAAGTTGTATCATCTCACAAAGTATTGTGAGGTCATTGACCTTCAAAAGCTCTAAAGGTTTTATTAAGATGATATCTTTATCCAAAATGCTGATAAATAAAATCTCTTTGGAAACTCTTTTGTAAATCAACGTTCTTAAACGCTTGAAAATAATGAATTTTAAATTAATTAGATAATTAAAATAAAAATCGAGCTAACAAGATATATAAATTTGAGAATGAGTAAGATTAAAAGAAGAGATTTCATTAATGGAACCTTAATGGCTGCTGGAGCAGCTATGGTCCCCCTTGGTTGTGATAGCAATACTGTTTTAAATCATATCTCCCCACTTTATTATCCTCCATCACTTATCGGCCTTAGAGGAAGTCATCCAGGATCTAACACACACGCCCATGCCAAGGCTTGGAAAGGAAAAAAAAATTGGGGCACAACAACAGATCTAAAAGAATCCTATGATTTAATTGTGGTTGGTGGAGGGATCAGTGGTCTTGCTGCTGCCTATTTCTACCAGCAAAAATATGGACAAGACAAGTCCATACTAATCTTAGATAATCATGATGACTTTGGTGGGCATGCTAAAAGAAATGAGCACTTTATTAATGGCCAAATGCGCATAGGATACGGCGGTTCTCAAACCATAGTAGAACCAAAACAGGGAAGCAAAGCGTTTCATAAACTTCTACAAGATATTGGTATAAACCTTGCACAATTTAAAACCGCCTATGATAAAAGGTTTTATGAAAAAAATAATTTAGGTGCCGTTACCTACTTTAGCAGAGAAGTGTTTGGTGTTGACAAAATTGTCAGACATCCTTTCTGCAATTATCCAAATTATGTTGAAGGTCTTATGGCGAGAGACAAACTTTCCAATGAAGCCGCTGTCCAACAAGCTCCTTTAAGCAAGAGGGGTCGAGAGCAATTACTCAGAGTGCTAAATGGAGGCCTTCATGAATTAAATATCCCAAAAGATAAATTAGACCACTACATTAATTCACATTCTTATTTTGACTATTTAAAAAACACTTTGGGTGTAGATGATCAAGATGTATTGAAAATGGCACGAAACTCTGGTTTAGACTGGGGCCTCACGGGTACAGACTTAATGACCATCGCAACAGCCAAGAATGTTGGTGCTATGGGTTTCATACCGAAAAAAGTATATGATATAGACAATCCTTATATTCATCACTTCCCAGATGGTAATGCGAGTATTGCCAGGGCTTTGGTTAAAAAAATGATCCCTCAAATTACAAGAGAAGTCGACCCTAATGCTCTTTTATTATCAACCTTTAATTATGAGGAATTAGATAAATCAAGCAATACAACGCGCATCAGACTGAACAGTACAGTTGTCGATGTAAAACATATTAGTCACCCGAAAAATTCGAACGGTGTAATTGTAGGTTACATACAGAACAATCAATCTTATCAAGTCAAGGGCGAAAATGTAATTATGGCCTGTTATAATATGATGATTCCACATATAGTTTCCGATCTCCCAAAAGAACAAGCTTCGGCTTTGAGCCTTCAATCAAAATGCCCTTTGCAATATACGAGTGTCGGATTGAAGAACTGGAGAGCAATGAAAGAAATGGAAATCGGAATGGCCATGTCGCCCGGAAATATGCATCAGGCAGTAATGATGGACTTCCCGGTAAGTATGGCTGGCTATGATTATACCAAAACGCCTGAAGACCCTTGTTTGATTCAAATGATCAGTTGCCCATATGGTACAACTATCGGCGCACCGGCAATTGAGCAATATCGTGAAGCGCGTTACACAATGCTCAGCTTAGAATTCAAAGATTACGAAAATGAGATCAGGGCGCATTTAAGTGGTATGCTGCCAAAAGAATTATTTGATTTTGACAGAGATGTGGAAAGCATAACGGTCAATCGATGGGCTCATGGATATACGGTAGGAGGTCCAGGTGATTCTGTCAAGGTGGGAAGACAACCTTTCGGACGAATTACAATAGCCAACTGTGACTCTGCTCCTGGGGCAGATGCAAAAACAGCTATCGAAATGGCCTTAAGGGCTGTAAAAGAACTGAACTAAATCTTCATGCCTAATCTTTGCAAGGTTGAACAATTAAAAACGAAATCCGTTCCACAAATGAATGTCCTAACGCTGAGCCATAAACATTATTCGATATCCCTTTTTTACCCAATCTTGTTTCCTAATTTGTTAAAGTAATCTTTTGAGGTCGAGATACTTTATCCTTAGCAGATCAATAGACGTCAACAAATAATAGATCAAAAAAAGTCCCTCTGTAACTTAGTTCATTAAAGCCCCAATCTCAGCAATCATTGTTTTGGCATTACTAGCTGCTGGATAATTATCCAAAGCCATTTGATAATGCAATAACGAATTTTCATAATCCTTATTGTTAAAATAATATTCTCCCATAGAGTCATGCGAATTATACCCATCTGGACGAGTCTGGCAATACTTTTCAAAGTAATCCTTAGCTTTATCCATATTCCCATTTTTCATGTAAAAATATCCCAGATTATTCAATACTGCACCGTAGTTTCTGCCCTCACTTTTGAAATCTTCCAACATTTTGAGAAGCGCATCTTCTGCTCCTTCTTCCACTGTCATCCCAAAAGTGTACCAGTACCTCATAAATCCCCCTCTAGGTTCATTTTCGTGCATTTTTTTCCAAATTATATGATTGTCTGCACCTAAAATTCGCCTCTTCCCTTTTTCGTTTTTTCTGTCCAAAAGGGAAACAAATAATTTTGAGTTGACGTTTTTGCCCGCTGCCAAGGCTTTGGCCCTTGCATAATGAAATTCTTGATTTTTAGAATTTGCATTAGAGAATTGTGCCAACATGACATGTGCCCCAAACAAGGTGCTATCAAGCTGTATGGCGGCTTCAAAAAACACAAATGCCTTGTCAAATTCAACATTCATGGCATGTTCCATTCCGCGAGTCACCATTTCATTGGCAACCTCGTTATCGCCGTACCATTGTATATAAAGGTTGGATGCTTGTGCCTCAGGGGCTTGGGCTTCTGGAAGTTTTTGATTACAAGAAATGGCAATCAAACTAATAAAAAATGGATAAAATAAATTTTTCATAATTGATTATTTTTGGTTATTACACTCAAATGTATCGAATACTAGTGGGAGTTAAAAAGAAGTGCTTTGATTGCTAGATAAATTGCCCTTAACAAAAATTGTCTAACTACTTATCTTGAACTTATTAAACTAATACAAACAAGACAGTTTTTTAACTCCTTACCTCAGGCAACATTTTTGTAGGAATTCTACTGTTCATAACTCGAAACCACATCGGTGGAATCAATGCCAAAAGCATAGAAGTAGGATAGCCAAAAGGAAGCTGCGGACTTTCTTCTTTGTGTTCTAATACTTGATATTTCTTATTTGACTTGAAATGGTGATCACTGTGTCGGGTCAGTTCATATAAAACAATTCGACCCATAATATGATTTGAATTCCAAGAGTGAATGGCGGTTATCCGTTCGTATTTCCCTGAAGGCTGCACTAAGCGTCGCAAGCCATAATGCTCGATATAATTGATCGTCTCTAAAAACAAAAAAGAACTGATCCCTGCAATCAAAGCCATGATTAAACCATCAAAGCCCAAGTAAGCAAAAATTAATCCTAAATAGAACCCTTGAAACAGCAGATAAAACAACATATCATTGTCAAAAGAAAAAAATGATTTTTGTTTACTGGCAAGCAAACGCAATTGAATGTTCCATGCATTCTTATATTGATTAATCACCGAACTGATCCAAAAAGAATAAAGCGATTGATTATATCTTGCCGTAGCCGGATCATCAACTGTAGCCATGTTCTTGTGATGGCCATAGTTGTGTTCAAGAAAAAAATGCATATACAAGCAAGGCATATACAACAACTTTGATAAAGTGCGCTCAAATCTTAATGCCCGATGTCCTAGTTCATGAGCGACATTGATGGCGTTAGTAGCCAACAAAATTCCCAAAGAAGACAAAATTCCGACCCTCTCATAAATCCACAAAGCCTCTTGATGCAAAACCAAAAAACCATAGCCAAGCAAACTAAAAACAATGGGTACATTGAGATAAAGCATCAAATCAAAAAGTTTATTTTTAAGCCTTCCCTCTTTTTCTTGATCAGAATATATAGTATTTGGTTGCTTCAACCACAATTCCAACAAAGGAATGATCACAAAAGCATAAAAAACTGAGCTATATGCCAGCATCCCGTGAAAATGAATGGAAAGAAAAGTGCTCAGTGGGATACTGTAGGCAAATAAATACTTTAAATCGCGCATAACTGCAAATTGTGTTTAATGGGTAAATTACAAAAAAACTGTGCCTCCGCAAAAATCTTGAAAATATATCAATAGNCTAAAAAAAAATTGATTAANAAATTTACTTTAGAAAAACTATATTAATTTTTACTATAAATGANAATCAAACTATTTTTAAGGGTGCATAAAGCTCATCAGTCAGTGACTTTTCAGTAAAAGAAGTGGCTTCTTGTACCTTCATAGATTTTTTGATTATAAATATTGACTATTGAGTCATACAAATACTTTTCACAGGGCCCATTGCTGTCCCTTCCCAGTCTGCATCTGCAACCCCTGTCCAAAGCTGAGACGTCTTATCGTATCGCAAAGCGTGAACTCGTGCAAAAGCGCCATAGCGCTCGAAAGGCGCCACCTCAAAGCCGGCATCTACCCAGCGCAATGAATCCGCTGCTGTCCAACCATTGTTGGGCGTAAATTCAGCATTAATTTGAAGGCCCTGACCGAGATAATTACCTGAAAGTGAATCAAAGACAGACATTGGATGCACCCTTGGGGCCAATACTGCAGCTTGCAAGGACATTCCTTGATCAATAAATCGAGAAATTGTTTGTACTATTCCTGACAAAATCCTTATCCCTCCCGCGGCGCCCAGCACCAAAACAGTCTCCCCATCTTTAGTAACAATGGTCGGTGCAATGGTCGTTCTTGGCCGCGAACCAGGGACTTGATCAGATCCCGATAAATACGCCCCCATGGTAGATGCGTAAACAAAACCCAACCCAGGTGTAATCACCTTAGAACCAAATAGTGGACCTACGGTTTGGGTAATTGAAACCACCATCCCCTGACAATCCGCCGTAGTAAAATGCGTGGTATGATGACTATCCTCTCCCCAAGTATCTCCTGACCAATCAACATTTGTTAAGAGCATGTTTTGTCTCCCGTGACGATAAACGGTTGCCTCAGCAGCGGCCCGTTCAGGAACGATGAAGTTTTCAGAGGCCTTTTTTGCCCATTCTTTGTCTTGTACGACCTGTAAATCGAGCTCATAATAGTCCTCATATCTGCTATTGGCAGCGAGGGCCAAAGCTTGATTGATGAGCAAGGCCCATTCAGCAGGATTCATAAGAGATAACTCAAAGGGTTCTAAGAGATTTAATGCCTTGATCACCAAACCTCCTCCCGCCGGAGCCGCGATAGAGTGAATGACATAGCCACGATATTGGGTAGTCACTATACGTCCATCTAAAACTCTATATTTTGCTAAATCTTCCACCGTAAGAAACCCTCCATTAGCTGACATGTCTTCGGCAATTCGAAGCGCCGTATTTCCTTCATAAAAATCTCTACCTCTAGTTTCAGCAATCCGTGTTAGGGTCTGTGACAAATCGACCTGAATCAATCGCTCTCCTGCCTGATATAGGATAGAATCTCCTTTAAGCATTTGTGCACTTAAACCGACATCGCCACGTATATTTTCATAGGCCAATTTATGTCTTGCAGCTTCCCCTGGCAAAATTTCAAAGCCTTTAATTGCCAATTCAATAGCCCCCTCCATAACTGTCTCCAAAGGCAATGATCCATGCACTTCATGCAATTTCACCAAACCCGCAACCACCCCTGGAATGGCAATTGTACCATGACCAGAAGATACTACTGAATCCGGGGATACATAACTTGCAGGTATTTCGGTCATGGCATTATAAGATTGAAAAGAGCCATCCGTTTTTCGAACCAATATTTGACTTCTCCCTCCAATACCATTCATGGTAGGCTCGACCACTGCCAAAGCAAAGCCTGTTGCCACCGCAGCATCCGCAGCATTCCCTCCCATTTCTAATATTTTATTACCTACCGCCGTTGCAAGTGGTTGTGCGGCCACCACCATGCCTTGTTTAGATTGGGCAAATTGAGAAATTTCTACTTCTTTCTTAGAATCTTTTTTGTATTGACATGAAAAAAATAAAAAAATAAAAAAAATAAAAAAAACATGAGACTCCTTAAGCATTATTAATGCGATTTATAGTTATGAATATAATCAAAAAAAGAGTCTGATCTTATCAAAAACATCTAAAAGGTAAAATAGTTTTTCAGCCAATAAAAATTCTACTTACGCGCTGACTAACACTAGTGAGAATTTCATAGGGAATGGTTTGTGCCCATTCTGCCAAATTTTCAATGGTAGGATTTTCCCCAAAAACGACTACCTTATCCCCTTCAGAGCAGCTAAGACCTGTGACGTCGAGCATGGTCATATCCATACAAATGTTTCCAATCGTTGGCACCTGGTCATCATGGAGACCCATAAAACCGTTCCCCCTGCCGAAAACTCTATTATAGCCATCTGCATAGCCAATGGGTACAATGGCTATAGTAGCATCACGATCTGCTCGACCAACGGTACCGTAGCCGATATGCTCCCCCTTTTTTACTGTTTTTATTTGAGAAATTCGTGTTTTCAAGACACTTACTTGAGTCAGATTCATGGATCTTGAGGGATCAAATCCATAAAGGCCAATACCCAATCGTACCATATCAAATTGATATTGAGGAAATCTTACTATGGCTGAAGAATTACAAGCAAATTTAAGCGGCAGATCAGAAACCCCCTTAGTCAGCGTGTCATAGGTTTGCTTAAAAATACGGGCCTGATTATGGGTGAAATCATCTTCCAAAGGCAAATCAGCCATAGAAAAATGAGTAAAAATCCCCGCCACCTCTACAGTCCCCTCTGAAAGCAAACTCTTGATTTCATATGCCTCACTAGGAGCAAACCCCAAGCGATGCATTCCAGTATCTATTTTTAAATGAATTTTAGGCTTCGAGGCCAAGGTCAATATCTGTTTTAAGCCAGCCATATTGTAAATTTCAGGCTCTAATTGGTAATCATAAAAATTATCCAATTGTTCTAAATCTGGGTTCATAACCATAATCGGAGTCTCAATCCCATTTTTTCTTAGCGCAATAGCTTCATCTAAATAAGCTACGCCTAAATAATCAATGTGATGAAACTGTAACAAGTTGGCTATTTCTAGACTACCTCCTCCATAGCCAAAAGCTTTCACCATAACCATTATTTTGGTCTTTTCTGACAATCGCTGCCTGTAATGATTTAAATTTTGAACAATCCCTTCCAATCGAATTTCCAATTGAGTTCGGTGCTTTTTAGCTTCTAATCGATGAATAATTTGTTCTAAAGCAAACTTTCTTGCCCCTTTAACTAAAATCATCTCCGCCTGAAAGTTGGGTTGATTCAACAAAAAATCTGCCACCGAGACATAAGCAATAGTAGGTATCTCAAATTGGTCTTGAAATACCGCAATTTGTTCGCCAATGGTAAATAATCTATTGATTTGATGGCTGACTAATAATTCATTCACTTTTTTGTAAAGATGCGTGTCCGTCAGTCCAGATTGCTGAATGTCTGTTAGGATCACTGTTTTATTTTGCCGCTGCTTTTGTTGTTTTAGGAAATCTAAGGCTACCGTTAGCCCCTGAAAATCATTATTATAAGTGTCGTCAATTAAATAACAATTATTGATCCCTTTTTTGATTTCTAACCTCATTTCCAAAGGTTTAAGTTTATCCAACCCCTTTTGAAGGGTCGCTTGATCCAATCCACAAAGAAGCGCAGCTGTGACAGCATGCAGGGCATTCTCTATCCAAATTTGAAAAGAAAAAGGGAATTGAAATACATACCAACCCCCCTGATATTGAAGTGAAACCTTGTTTTTGGAAAGTGAATAGTAAAAGTATGCTTTCGAATCGGTTGTAGACCAATCAAATATTCGATCGGGATACAACTCTTTTAAGTGATCAAAAACCTCATCATGGTCCCGCCGACAAATAATTTGCTGAGTGCCTGAAAACAGTTTTGCTTTTTCATCAATTTTATTTGCCAAATCTTTAAAGCCGTAATCGTGGGCTTCTCCAATATTAGTAAAGATACCCATGCTCGGTTGAAGAATTTTTTCCAAGTGTTCCATCTCTCCTTGCTGAGAAATGCCTGCTTCAAAAATCCCTATTTGATGATGGCCTGACAGATCCCATACCGAAAGAGGTACACCAATTTGCGAATTAAAGCTTTGGGGACTTTTAGCGACTACAAACTTTTCTGAAAGGAGCGTAGCCAGCCATTCTTTCACCAAGGTCTTGGCATTGCTACCGGTAATAGCAATTAAGGGTATAGGGTAATGAGCAACCGCCCATCTTCCCAAATCTTGTAAACAGGCCCTGCTAGAGCGTGCCAAGAAGATATTCGCTTTTGGATAGAGATTAACATCAATGGGCCTTTCAACCACAAAACAATACACCCCTCTAGCGTAAAGCTCAGGAATAAAATCATGGCCATCGGCTCGCGAACTTTTCAAAGCCACAAAAAGCAAACCTTCACAAAGAGAAATCAGTCGCGAATCATAACCCAATCTGGTAATCAACACGTCTGAATACTTACAGAGTTCTTTCCCTTCACTTTTCTTAACCAACTGTGACCATATGATCTTCATAAAATCAATTCCATCTCATATTGATCAGCATTATTAACCAAACCTATGTTTCTTAAAAATTGAAGCATGCCCTTTGCTTCAGAAGGAATATTCATTAGAGTCAGCGCTCTTTGACAATCCTGTTGGACATATTGAAGCAAAGCAGTTCCTAATCCTTGCCTTCTATAATCCTTCCTTACCCCCAGCTGTGATACCCTCCCCAAATGTTTTTGAAAAATGATGTAGCCAGCTAAAGTTTCTCCCTTATAACACTCTATCAATTTTTCATATTTCCAGTTGGCATTTAAACGGTCATTAGCATCTATAAAAGATGGTGAAAAGTCAGCAAATGCATTAAACCGATTCAATTTAAAATCCTGTGCTTCTCGAAACATAAGATGATTCAATCCTAAATCCAAAAGAACAAATCCTTTAAAACAATGAAGCAATTTTTTTTTTTTAAATCCCATAACCTCATATAATTTCAATGCCCTCAAGTTGGTCGTAATGCATTCAAGTAAAATTCTTTCTGCACCACTTTGCCTCAAATTCGGTAGTAATTTTTTATATATTTCTTGAATAATTCCCATTCCTCGATACACCGACATGACACCTGTGCCCCCATTATAAACGGTATCTAATCCTTGAAAACGAGTACGGCTATGAAGTATAAAACCAATGAGCTCTTCTTCGTCTAGCATCACACCACTGATCTCCCCATTGATTCCTAGTTTTTCTAACATTCTGATCGAAAAGTCATCATAAGATAACCTTAAAGGGACATTGTCTTGGTTAAAGGTCCATCTAAAACATGTGTAGAGATCGCGAAGTAATGTCGGCTGATAATGTTGAAAAGACAAGGACACAATTAATAGAATAAATAAATAATGATAAAGTAAATGAAAAATATGACTAACTCCTTTAAACCAAGAAAAAAACCCACTTCTTCATCGAAGAAATATATTGAATCAAACCTCTTTTTTTAAATCTTTTCAAAACTCCTGTTCTTCAGGCTTAGCTAGAAACAACCTCTTAGCAAAAAAAATTATATGTTTATAATCATTTGAAATTCTTACCATGTTAATTCTCAATTATTTAAATTTGAATGCTGATTTACAAAAATAGATAAGCTCGAACTGTCTTTATAATAATGGGAAGTTAGCTCAGTTGGTTTAGAGCACCGCCTTGACAGGGCGGGGGTCGCTGGTTCGAATCCAGTACTTCCCAC
>NZHT01000097.1 GCA_002691385.1 Flammeovirgaceae bacterium
GTATCAATGCAGATGCCTCGATTTACCTAGAGCAATATGCGAGCAATATACAGTGGAAAATGATTGAAGATGGTGCAGAAGCAATTTGGGCGGCTGCAGAACTTATAGGTTTGGCATTTCCTGGTGCGAATGTCGGAATAGGCTTACTTCACAGCGCTACCAATTTATTAAAAGGTGGTGTTAAAATGTATCAAACATATTCTAGCGGCAAAAAGGCTAAAGCGGCTGAACGCCTTGATATCGGTAAGAAAGGTGGTTTGTCTAAGGACGAATTACAACAGGTCCAGTCGACTAAGGAAATGTTAAAGAACGCGGGTGACCCCAGTCATCCATGGTTTCTAGGCATCATAAAAATGGAGCAGCAAAAAACGAATTTAGAGGCAATGGATGAAAGAAGTCCCGAGCAGGTATTGGAGATGAATGATCTCCAAAAACAAATAAATCATGAATTAGATGTTTACAAACATGCTACAGGAAGTAACCTGTCTGAAAAGGATATCCTCAATGCAACAACACTCTTCCTCAATTTGATACGAAGCCTTAAAGCTGACATCATAAAAGATCATAGCCGCTTTAAAAGGTTAGAAAATTGGTTTTCAAGAGGTTATTTTGGACAAAAAGTATCTGCAAAAACTTTCTTTACAGAGATTTTTGGGGATAATGCAGATAATAAGAAAACTGATTTAGAAATTTTAACAGCATTGGAGGAAAATCCTGAATCCGTAGGAGAGTATCTAGGACCGAAACTAAGTAGAACAGTTCAGAGTGCAGAGGGTTATTCTGCTGCTGACCTATCTAATGATCAATTAGTAGAGAAATTAAAACCCCAACTAGTAAAAAGTGCCGAGAATGACGAAAAAGTGTTTGCAACTTTTGCAAATCTCGCTCCAGACATTTTTTCTAAGGATGCCATGTACAACAGCACTCCTAGTTTAGATCAAGTCCTATTTAGTAAAGGTTTGGACAAATATTTTAATAAAATAAATCCATTTTAATAAAAAATAATGAGTAATTCTTTTATCAACAAGCTTGAGAAGACCATTAACACTAGTAATGTTTTAAACTCTAAATTTTATGATGTACAAGGCCAGCTAACTTTTTCCTTCGAATTTTTATTAGATGAGAGTAAACAAAAAGGTGGATTCTTGATTGCGGAGAATGATGACTTTAATATACTACAAATTTTTGTTCGTTATCCACATACAGTATCAAAAGAAAATTTACCTCAAGCATTAGTCGCCCTGAATAGAATTAATAGCATATCGATAGCTGGTTTTTTAATGCTCGCAGAAGAAAATGAAATATATTATGCTCATTACAAGGCTAATTTAGTACTCTCAAAACAATCTATCGAATCTAATTATCCTGAAAATGAAGTACTTGTTTTCATAAATTCAAATTTAGATATGATAGAGGCTTTCAATGATGACCTTTTTAAAAAGTAAAAATTAAGAAATTAAAAGTATCAAAATAATTCAAAATACTGACAGAATTGACTCTATAATAAATCAAAATCTCTCCAAATGAGTAAAATTTAATTTTATCAATCTTTAAAATTAAATCATTTTGAACAACTTGTTAAAAACTTATAAATTAATGAAAAAACTAATCTTACTTTTATTACTAGCAATAACCTTTAGCTGTGCTGAGCAAGCGACAAAAATAGAAACTGCCCAAGCCGTTGAAGCTCCAAAAACTGTCGGATTTTTGGCCGGAAATGATTCCATTTCTTGGGCCCTTGGCTCTGATGAAGCCATAGACGTCTGGGCCCAATGGGTCGAGTACCACAACTCCCAAGAGATTGATAAAATCATGGCATTAGCTGCAGAAAAGATTAAGATCAATGGCCCTGAGGGCGAATATATCGAAGGAAAAGAAGCGCTCAAGGGATTTCTAGAGGGCTGGTTAACCGCTGCCAATCCCAAATTCAAACAACAATGGGCCACAGCCGTAACCAATCCCAACGGCAATGGCATGCAATGGATACACAATGCCTATATGGTAGACATGACCATTGATGGCGAGCAAATCACCGAACGCCATTTTGCAGCAGTAGGTGTCAAAGATAACTTGATCCAACAATTTTGGATCTATTCTGGAAAGCTTCCCGTATCAGAATAAACCTACTTTTGGGTAACATAAAAATCCTGCTAGATGCCAAATTTTATATTAGGTATTTTCAATCGATTGATATCACTTTGGGGGAAAAAGCATTCCTTTGTAATATCCTAAACAACTGATCTACCTAAATAGCCCTATTAAAATAGTTCTATTTTAATTTTAATTTAAATTAGCTTTATCTTTGCAAAAACCAAAACAAACAATTATGAAAAATTTATTAATAATGCTTACAATGTCAGTTTCTATACTCTCATGTCAGCCTCCGGTTGAGGCGCCAGGCGCTGACGTCAGTAATGACTTAGCTCTATTCGAAGAAAATCTAGCGATCGCCCAAAAATTTATGATGACTTTTACAGGAGATACAGACTTTGATTTATACGCATCGATGATCCATGACAGTGTTACCCACACTTCTCCTATGTATGGTGTAGGTGAAGGAGGTAAAGAACAAATGTTAGATCAAGGTAAATTCTATATGAATGGTGCTGAAAATGTATCCTTCGAAGATGCTGTTTGGCTTCCTGGAGTTGATAATACGACACTAAAGCCGAATGGTGGTGTAAGGGTGTATGGAACTTGGAAAGGCCAATGGAAGGAAACTGGAAAATCTTTCGCCCTTAGCGCATACCATTGGATGGAAATAAAAGATGGAAAGATATTTGGTTCTGGTGATTTTTTCGATGCTACCGGAATGATGATGGCAGTAGCCGCTGATTAATTCTAGTTAGGAAAACAAATAAACATAAAAAAGTCCTACTGTATTAATACAGTAGGACTTTTTTATAATCATATATATATATCTTCTTACATTTTTCCCTTGAATCTTATAAATTTCAAAAATGAAAAATTTGTTAACTCTATTCTTTTCCCTTACATCTTGGGTCTGCTTCGGACAAGACATAGACTATTACGGCCCTAAATCCTTTGGAGAAATTCTCGATGTCAGCTTTGAAAAAGCTTGGACACCTACTGCCCTTTCTTCCGTTGAAAACAGAAAGTATATGATTTTATTGGATGCTGCCAAAGCCAATGCAATCACTTTCAGTAGTGATGCAGATATTTCGACCTTATCGTTGACCCCAATTACCAATCTTTATGCCTCTGGAGCTACTTATGGTTCTATGCTAAGAACTATTTTTCAAATGGTAGACCTCAACGCCCCTTTAGATAATTCTAAGACAAGCTTAAGTGGGACCTACCAACTAAACTCATTTGTCCACAATTATTATGCCTTGGATGTAAATGACAACAATACTGCCATTTTAAGTGATCGAGGAACTTATTATATTGCTGACTCAGATAATACCGGATACTTAGGAATTACTTTTAGTACCAATGCTAGTGCGGCCACTATCACGGCCAGTAGCAAATATGAATACAATGCGAGCACCTCAAGTTTCACTGAGCTCACCACGTGGACTGATAAATATTTAAAAATTAATGGTACCTCTCTAGAGTGGACCAGTACCTCATCAGATGCCTCTTCTTTCTTTTTGGCAGACCCCAATGATTTGATTGATCTTGAAATTGAAGCGGGTTCTGATTTTAATCCCAAATCAACCTCCTATCAGCCCAATGCATGGGCTGCTTTTCCAGAAAGTATCAACCCTACCTCCACAGGTTTCTCCAATTTAAGTAATGATCTTGATGAAAGCTATCATGCACAATTAGAAGCAACTACTGCTGCTACTACAGCAGCCTCTAGTATGCTCGATCAAATTGAAACTACACTAACCAATGCTGGAGCTGAGTTGAGATATCCAAAGGAATTTTATTTGGCCTTACGCGAAAATATGCTCTCCCATACTATTGCTTCCACAGACGTCTATGGTGCTGAATTAGGAGCGAGAACCAATAAATATGTATACTTCACCAATGCCACCGATAACAACGGAGTACCCCACCCTTTCTTAGTTACTACAAGTTATGCCGCTTCTACTCGCCCCAATCAATTGATTGATGTTAGTAGACCTCCTGGAGACGGTGGTAGTGGAGGATATGAGGAGAATTCAGTCACCAGAACTACCAAAGGAGCCTCTTATTTAATGAAAGTACCACTTAAAAATTATGGTTTAATAGAAACTTTGTTGGACAATGATTTGAGTACTATTGGAGATTTAGGAAAAGATGCCGGTGCGACTACCCAGACTGTGTATAACTACGCCAGTCTAAGCTCCAACGGTGTAGCTGTAGATGGTGTACCTATTTACCCTTCTTTAAACAATACTCTACTCCATGCTTCTAGTGCTGCAGAAATTACTCATGGAGGAATACATGTAGGTAGAGGAATGGAGTTGCACTACCATGCAGATGGTCATTCTTATAGCAAAAATGGAATCAACCTTTATAATTTAGCTGATTATGAAGGACGCAATCACCCACCCCTCATTGGTATGGCCTATGACGGTATCGCCTTATTTGGAAGACATGAAGAAAATCATACCTCTATGAAGGGATACAGCACGGCATTGGACGAATACGGAGGTCATGAGCATGGAGATGGCTTTGGTTACCATTACCATGCACACACTCAAGAGGTAAGCAGTACAGGTAATAATGCGGTTACCTTTGATCAAAGATTTTTATTAGTGGGTGCCTGGAAGGGGAAAATAAATGACATCCCTGGATTGTTACAAGTTAAGACCGGTCAATTAAAAACTGATGCAATCGCCAGGTATGCCGGCGCCTCATACGATGAAGTCACAACAAACAATTCTGTACCAACCATCACTGCAGCTACTTTTTCCGTTGCCAATAAAGCAGCAGATGGCACACTGGTAGGAACGATTATAGCCAGTGATTCGGATGGTGATGCCCTTACCTATGCCATTAAAAGTGGTAATACGAAAGATGCTTTTGCCATAGGAAGTACAGATGGCAAACTGACCGTAGCCAAAAGTGGTGAAGTGGATTACACTATTACACCCCTGTTCACATTAAATATTGAGGTTTCCGATGGTGCATTAACCGCCACTGCGGACATAACAATAAATGTTACTCCAGAAGATGACACTACATTGGGTATAAATAAAAAGAGCAATCTTTTTTATCCAAATCCAGTGACAGATGAAATTCATATCAACATTAATAATTTTGATCGAGCGACAATTTTTGAGCTTTCTGGGAAAAGAGTAATGTCGTCTAAAAAAACCCAAATAGACCTCAGTAAATTAAATAAAGGAATTTTTTTAATGAAAGTACAAGATCAGTCGGGCCAAATTTTCAATACTAAAATAATTAAGGAATAAGACTCTGAAATTATAAGGCTTTTTTATAATAAAAGAAATAGATGAAAAATACTAGCATATAACACTATATCGCAGAGCTATAAAATATTCTAGTCCAACACAAATCGCTTTAAAGAAGATCAATATTAGAACTTGGAGATCATAAGGCTCTTAAAATTCAAAAAATGCTTATATTGATCTATGAAATTTTAAATATCATCTATTGACTCGGTCTAATCTACTCTCATCTCTTATTATAGGAGGTCTTTTATTCACTTTAGGATGCCAAAAAACCAAGCAACCGGAAAAGAGGTCTCGCACTATCGATGAAATCTTTCAATCTTATCATAACTTCAAGCAGCACATCAATCCTATTGAAGCCACCAAAGCAGGAGAGACAAGTTATAATGATAAAATTGCCAATTATATTTCCTCCAATTATCAGAATTATCTAAAAAAGCAATACAACCTTTATCTGGATACTTTAAATACTTTTGACTCTACATTGGTAACTCCTAGCCAATGGCTTAGTATACAGACCATGCGATGGGATTGCGACATTAAAAGGGCAGGACTTTTGCAACCTCTTGTCACGATGGCATCTCCCATATACAATCTGCCAAGCTTCGAATTAATGCCCTTGATACAAGTTCAATCCTTACACTTATATGTTGCCCAACTAGCAGCCGGCAACAGTGTACATCCTTTTGAAACAATTAAAGATTACGACCAATGGATAGAACGCATGAGTGATTATTTCACTTTTTTAGATACTTGTATAATCAAAATGAAATTAGGTATGAGTCAAGGTATTGTTTTACCCAAATCTCTGGTTCAAAAAATCCTTCCACAATTAGACCCTTTCATTACCGAACCTATTAAAACCCATTTGTTCTATGCTCCTATTAACAATATGCCCCACCATTTCAATTATCAAGAAAGTACTCGATTGATCGCGACATATCATGCCATGATCGATGAACAACTTAAACCCAAATACCGAGAACTAAAAGATTTCTTAAAAAATGAATACTTACCTAAATCTAGGAGTACCTCGGGTCTGGGAAGTCTTCCCGGCGGATTAAAAACCTATCAATATCTGATTCGTCTTCATACAACCACAGATCTAAACATTGATGAAATTCATGAAAAAGGACTCGCAGAAGTTAATCGAATTCTGTCTGAAATGGAAAAGGCTAAAAACAGTATGGGATTTAATGGAGACATTAAAGAGTTTTTTGAATTTATAAGAAACAGTCCGGAACAAATGCCCTTCACGGAACCAGATCAAGTCATTGATCACTTTGATGAAATTAAATTGCAGGTGAATAATTCCCTAAAGACTCTTTTTAATTTAAGACCCAAAGCCACTTTTGAAGTGAGACGTACGGAAGCCTTTAGAGAGGTCTCTGCCAGTGCGGAGTACGTTCCTGGATCTAAAGATGCTTCGCGCTCTGGTATCTTCTATGTGCCAATTCCTGATGTTTCACGCTACAATAAATATGCAGATGAAGCCTTATTTCTGCACGAAGCTATTCCTGGCCACCATTACCAGCTCTCACTTCAACAAGAAAATAAGCAATTACCCGAATTTCTTCATCCTGAAAGCTTAGGAGTTTTTGTAGAGGGTTGGGCCCTTTATGCCGAATCCTTGGGTCTTGAGCTTGGCCTCTACCAAGATCCCATTCAATATTTTGGTATGTTGAGTATGGAAATGCATCGTGCCATCCGATTGGTCGTAGACACTGGCATACATGGAAAAGGTTGGTCACGAGAGCAAGCAATTCAATATTCCCTCGAGCATGAGGCGGAATCTAAAGCTGCTATCATTTCCGAAATTGAACGCTATATGGCTACTCCAGGACAAGCACTTTCGTATAAAATAGGTCAACTTAAAATCCAAGAATTGAGATCCAGAGCGAAAAAAGAATTAGGAGATAAATTTGATATCAAAGCATTTCATGATCAAATTCTTAATACAGGTAGCCTTCCTTTAATTGTACTTGAAAAGAAAATCAATAACTGGATCAACGCCCACAAAATATAATAAAAAAATTTAATACTGTTCTAAGTGATTATGAGACAAATCCCTANANTTTTTAATTATTAATAATTNTGAATATGAAATATANAAACCCCTTTCTCTGCATTCTTTTGTTGATATCAACCAGTTGTACTACTCCAGATTCATATTTTATAAATGCATTATGTATTAATAATATTTCCGTTATCGATCCCGAAGTAGGTCTAATACAACATCAAACAGTCATCATTAAAGAAGGTAAAATTCTTAAAGTCCTTCCTACCAATCAGGTAAATCTGTCATCCAAGAATACAATCATAGATGGTACAAATAAATTTTTAATCCCTGGTTTATGGGATGCTCATGTGCATTTCGCATACATAGAAGAGATGGCACCTAGTATGTTTGACCTTTTTTTAGCTTATGGCATTACTAGTGTCAGAGATACAGGTGGTGAAATCAATTTTATAAGTGCATGGAAAAAAAAATCACTTCAAAATCCCACCTCCAGTCCACGAGTAATGATCGCCGGCCCACTCTTAGACGGAATGCCCAACGTATACGATGGAAGCGATCATGAACATCCACCCTTGTCGGTTGGTTTAGCTACAGTTTCTGATGTCCGAAATAAAGTAAATGAATTAGATAGTATGGGTGTAGACCTACTCAAGGCATATGAAATGCTCACACCAGACCAATTTTTAGAAATTATTCGATTAGCAAAAGAAAACGGATTAAATGTAACAGGCCATGTCCCGTTGAGTATGGACGTTATTTCAGCCTCTAATGCAGGCCTGAAGAGTATGGAACATATGAGAAATCTCGAACTTTCATGTGCTGCTAACTCAGATGAATTATTGGCACAACGCCAAGAAATTCTGGCTCTGGGTAAACAGGATATTGGCGGTGTTCTTCGCTCTAAAATACATACTTTACAAAGGCCGATGGCGATTGCAAATTATGATCCTCAAAAGGCGGAAGAAGTACTAGATGTATTGGCTAAGAATGATACCTGGCAAATACCTACTTTAGCACTAGCTACGGGATTCACCGAAAGACCTTTTGCAAATTCCGAATGGCAAGAGACCTTTAAATATTTACCAGAGGCCATAGAGTTCAGCTGGAAAAAAGAAATTAATCAGCTAATGGCTACTAAACCCACACCATTCAATGAAACCTATACAAAATGGTTTACCAACATGGTGGGCCAAGTGCACCGCGCCGGTATTGAAATAATGGCCGGAACCGATTGCCCCATTTTTTACCTCACTCCAGGCAGAAGTCTACATGAAGAGTTGGAGGTATTGGTAAAGGCTGGTCTCTCTCCCTTGGAAGCACTAAAGACAGCTACTACCAATCCAGCTAAGTACTTTAATCTGGAAAATGAGTTGGGTGGAGTGAAAGAAACCATGTGGGCAGACCTTCTAATATTAGATGCAAATCCATTAGATGATATTACAAATACACAAAAAATTAATGCCGTGATTAAACAAGGTCGTTATCTGGGGCGTTCTGATTTAGATGAAATGCTGGTAAAACTAGCAAAACGATAAATGAAAAAAATTTAGATTTAAGATTATTTTAATTTTTTGAGTTCTTCCTCAAATCTGGATTATAAAACAAAGCCAACTGTAAATATTTTTTACCATAAGTATTCACCCTTTGGTGAAGCATACCTATCTGTATGGCCAACTGCGATTTAAATTGATATCCCAAAGCTCCATATAATCTATTTCTATCAAAAAAAGTTTGCTCGGTATTAACAAAAATCTCATCATAAACTCCTAAAAATATCGTTCCTGGCTCCATCACTTTCCGATTGAGTGGCAAGGTCAACATCAATCGATAACGCAAACGATTTTTATAATTACCACTGACCCATCTTTGCTCCACACGGTAGCGATGTTCAAACTTGACACGTGCTACTGCGTTAGTTAAAATAAATTGTTGCCATACACGATGTTCTTTAGATAAAGGCGTACTAGAATCCCCTTCATCGTAAGAACTCACATATCCATAGCCTGCCGTCACCAAAGCGTGAGGAGCCAAATTATAATTTAACCCTCCTCTTAACAGTAACTGTTCGATATTGACAGGTACCAATGTATGATTACGATATTGAACTTCAGTATGAATACTCCAACAATCCTTTATTTTATTTTGTCCGAAATACATCATCCAATTTCCCATTTCATCTGACTGAGAAAAAGCTGAGAAGGGAGCCAAAAAAAGGAGTAAAAGAAGTTTAATCTTTGTACCAGTACGCATAGAAATTATATGAATGAAACTACACCGGTATGCACATCATACATGGCTCCCACAATATCGATTTCTCCATTTTCGTAAAGTTCATTTAGCACAGGACTGTCACTTTTAATTTTAGCTACGGTAAGAGCTACATTTTTATCTGCAACCTCTTGAACATAAACCGCATTCTTTGAACTTTTATATTCATAGTCACCAGTTGCTGCATCCAGAGCAGGCTGAATATTACGAAGCATATGGGTTAAGTTACCTAGTTCTACATGGTCACAAGCACCTTTTACCGCACCACAACTACTATGTCCTAAGACCACAATTACCTTAGATCCTGCTGCTTTGCAAGCAAATTCTAAACTACCTAGTATATCGGTATTGACAAAATTTCCTGCAACACGTACATTGAAAATGTCACCAATTCCTTGATCAAAAACATATTCTGCAGGTACCCTAGAATCTATACAACCCAAAACAGCAGCAAAAGGATATTGACCGGTTCCTGTTTGTGCCACTTGCGTTGAAATATCTCTTTGTATGGCCTGATTCGCTACAAAACGCTGATTCCCATTTTTTAATAATTCAATAGCCATTTTTGGGGTAATGGCGGCCTGACTTTCTGCTGTCTGGACATTCATATTATCAATACTATTTTTCATAATCCTATATTTAAATTTCTTTAGCTTCAATTATTGTATTATGTTTTTTAATGGTCTCAAACAAATTATTTTGAGCATTTTTATTTCTATCTTCGGACAAACCAGTCCACTCTACTGAAATACTTCTGTTTTCTGCAGTTGCTTCAAAATTTGTAATTATTTCTATCACATCAGGATGAATACTTACTGTTTTACTCGCATCTATTATCAGACTGCAACCATCAGGTAATTCTGTAAGAGCCTTTGAAATACCCGCTTTGTTGAGAAAAGTAACGGATTCGGATAATTGAATTTTAATGGGCTCACCAGAGACATAATCGTCAGCATGGAAAAAATAAGCCGCTTTGTAATTATTCCATAAAATGTGGAATATCGCCAATACAAGCCCAATGGATATCCCTGTTAATAAGTCAGTAAATACTATCCCAAAAATGGTCACGATGAAGGGAATGAATTCTGCCTGCCCCATTTTATATACTTGTTTTATTATATTGAAGCTGGCCAATTTATAGCCCACTACCAATAGAATAGCTGCGAGACTTGCCAAAGGAATAAGATTGATTACTACAGGTAATAATACCACACAAATCAACATCAAAACTCCATGAAAAAAAGAAGAGGCTCTGGTTCTACCACCAGATTGGATATTGGTCGAACTCCTCACAATTACTTGGGTCAACGGAAGTCCTCCAATGAATCCAGCAATAAGATTACCGATCCCTTGAGCGACCAATTCCCTATTGGGAGGAGCTACTCGTTTAAAAGGATCTAATTTATCTGTAGCTTCAAGACATAACAAAGTTTCAAGACTAGCTACTACGGCAATTGTTACTCCTAAAATATAGATCCTTGGATTTCCCAATTGCGTGAAGTCTGGAGACGCAAACTGTCCTACAAAATCGTCAAAAGAATTAGCCACTGGGATATCCACCATCTGTGTTGCTAGTAATGCTAAGTCGGACCAATTTCGAAATAGTAAATTCAATCCAATTCCCAAACTCACTACTACAAGCGGACCTTGAATAAGCTTG
>NZHT01000098.1 GCA_002691385.1 Flammeovirgaceae bacterium
TCCCAATAAAGAAAAGCTTACTACTTACGAATCTGGTGAAGATCCGGTTAACAATGCCTGGGGTCAGTTCAATTTTCGTTTTTATATCATTGCATTGGTATTTATACTATTTGAGGTTGAAATGGTGTTTCTATTTCCTTGGGCTGTAGTTTTTGCAGATGTAGATCTTATATTGGCTACAAATGGCTTATGGGGGTGGTTTTCTTTAATTGAAACAGGTATTTTTATACTCATTCTAGCAGTAGGCTTGGCTTATGTGTGGGCAAATGGCATGTTGACTTGGTTACGTCCGGAGAGCCCTATTTCTAACTTCACTTCAAAAGTTCCTAAAAAATTATATGAGCAAATCAATAAAAAATATTCATGAAAGGATTAAATGATCAAGAGTTGTCACAAGGTGGAGTCATTGTTTCTAATATTGACGAACTGATCAATTGGGCGAGATTGTCTAGCCTTTGGCCGATGGGATTTGGGTTGGCATGTTGTGCCATCGAGATGATGGGAGCAATGGCAACAGGTTATGATATGGATAGATTGGGAGTGTTTCCAAGAGCCTCTCCACGACAATCAGATGTGATGATTGTAGCGGGCACGGTGACTTTTAAAATGGCTGATCGAGTTAGAAGGCTTTATGAGCAGATGGCTGAGCCGAGGTATGTTATCTCTATGGGATCTTGTTCCAATTGTGGTGGGCCTTATTGGGAACATGGCTATCACGTTGTAAAAGGAGTAGATCGAATCATCCCCGTAGATGTATATGTACCTGGTTGCCCTCCACGACCTGAGGCACTGATTGGCGGCTTTATGAAGTTACAGGAAAAAATCAGGGGAGAATCTCTTGTGAAGCCCTTGGCACTTGAGCGACTAATGAAAAAAGAAGAAAATCAAAAGGTATGACTACGGATCTAATTTTTAAATTGTTAAAGTCATGTTTTGGGCAAAAAGTTATGGAAATTAACTTAAATGACCAGCCTCGATCTATTGAAATAACGTCACAAGAAAATCGTGAATTATTTACCTTTTTGAGAGATAATAATCAGTTGTATTTTGACATGTTATCATCGATTACGGGGATTGATAACGGTCCGGAGGTAAACACAATGGAGTTGATTTATAACCTTTATTCTATTCCGTTTGACTCACATCTTATGGTCAAGATTAAATTAGAAGATAGAGAATCTCCCATTGCACCTACGGTATCAGATATTTGGAAAACAGCTAATTGGCATGAACGAGAAATTTTTGATTTATTAGGGATTCGTTTTGAGGGTCATCCAGATTTGAGACGCATTTTATTACCTAGTGATTGGGAGGGGCATCCGTTAAGAAAAGACGATGTCTTGCAAAAAAGATATCATGGGATTAAGGTGGATTATTAAATAATAATTTTGGATACTCAGTACACATATCACCCAGACCATCTAAAAAACTCTGAATCTATACATACCTCGTTAACTTCGCTTAAACGTGGTGAAATGATTTTCAATATAGGGCCACAGCATCCTTCCACACATGGTGTACTGAGGCTAGAGGTTGTGACAGATGGAGAAATCGTCAAGAAAGTGATTCCACATATAGGTTATTTACATCGTTGTTTTGAGAAGCATGCAGAATCAATGCCTTTTAATCAAATAATTCCTTATGTAGACCGAATGGATTATATGTCAGCGATGAATTCAGAGCATACTTATGCCATGGGGGTAGAACGTATGCTTGGCATTACTGATCAAATTCCGAAACGTGTCGAATACATCAGAGTGCTCGTAGCTGAGCTCAATCGAATAGCTTCTCATTTTGTTGCCATAGGAACCTACGGATTAGATATTGGTGCTTTTACACCCTTTTTATGGTTGATGCGAGATCGAGAACATATTTTGAGATTACTAGAATGGACGTGTGGTGCTCGTATGTTGTACAACTATGTTTGGATAGGAGGTTTGTATTATGATTTACCCTTGCAGTTTGAAGATCGTTGTGCAGAATTCAGTGCCTATTTAAAACCTAAACTAGAACATTTAGAAACTCTTTTAATCACGAACAAAATATTTATTGAGAGAACTGCAAAAGTTGGAGTATTACCTTTAGAGTTAGCGATTAATTATGGTGTAACGGGTCCCATGCTTCGTGCAAGTGGTCTTAAATATGATTTAAGGAGAGTAGATGGTTACAGCGTATATCCTGAGTTAGATTTTGATATACCTATTGGGACGGGCGCACAAGGAACTGTGGGAGATTGTTGGGATCGTACTTATGTACGAATGCAAGAGTGTTCTGAATCTTTAAAGATAATAGATCAGTGCCTTGTCAAACTTACTAATGAATTGAAAAGGGATAAAGAGTTTAATCCTAGAGACCTAGTTCCCAAAAAAATAAGACCTAAGGCCGGAGATTACTATGTCCGTGCTGAAAACCCAAAGGGAGAGCTAGGCTTTTTTTTTAGAACCGATGGTCGCTCTGATATCCCGGTACGTTGCAAGGCCAGGGGGTGTTCCTTTGTAAATCTATCGGTACTTCCTGAGATTAGTAAAGGTGTAATGATATCGGACTTAATAGCTATTGTTGGTTCGCTTGATTTAGTTTTAGGCGAAGTAGATAGATAATTTATTATAAATCTACATTTTTTTCATAGGTGATTATAAATTATCTATCTCTCTTTTCTCTAGTTAATTATTCTAATAATAATTTCTACTCTTCTGTTTTGAGATCTATTTTCCTCAGAAGTATTTGGAACAATAGGCTGTGTTTCACCATAGCCTTTAGCAATCAATTGCTGATCTAAGACACCTCGACCAATTAAGTATTCTCTGACTGCGTTCGCTCGAGCTTCAGATAGAATTTGATTATCTTTTTCTTGTCCTACATCATCGGTATGAGCAGCAATTTCTACGACTATGTTTTCATTATTAGCAGTTAAATCAATGATTGATTCTAATCCAGCCTTACTACTCAAAGTAAATTTCGTAGAGTTAGTCTCAAATAATATTTCTCCTTGATTTACCTTTCTGTCAATTTCAATTTTAGTTAAGACTATTTCTTCATTAACAATGGGCTGATCTGTTGCATTGGTTAATTTGATACTCCCTTGAGTGAAAAAATATTCTCTTGCCTTGACCTTATAGGTGAATAGAGTGTTTTCAGCGGCAGTTATTGTATACATATTTAAGGCAATATTTCCCTTATAGACCGTTTCTTTGCTAGTCATATTGACTAAGTCTAATTTACTTCCCATCACCTTTTCACCACTACTCGATACAATGGATAGGTTAAGATCAATAGTAGAAGGTATTATTTCTTCTGGTTCCTCAGGGACCAAATTTATCGTTTTATAGATTCGAGTTTCCCATTTACCTTGGATTGAGTCAGGAATAACAATGGACTCCTTCACCGTAACGA
Source organism: Flammeovirgaceae bacterium (assembly GCA_002691385.1). Lineage (GTDB taxonomy): Bacteria > Bacteroidota > Bacteroidia > Cytophagales > Cyclobacteriaceae > UBA4465. Next base: position 3,394 of record NZHT01000098.1, read on the forward strand.
AACCTTCCTTTTCTACCTTCAGTGCATAGGTAGTATCACTGACGATACTTATGGAGTAAACCCCAAACATATCGGCAACCAATTCTTCGTTGATGTACACATTTGCAGTGGTAGTATCTTGATCCACAACAGGATAAAAATACATTGTACCCTTGTAGGGTAAGATTTTTTCTTTCTTTTCTTTAGGCGGCTTAACTTTTTTGATNCGTTTCGGCCCACTGCCAAAAACTAGGTTGATGCCTGCTTGACCTTGAATCCAATCAANGTCATAAACGCTATAGCCGATCATTCTATCNANGCCAGCATANAATTGTAGAAACCCAGCGGTAGCTGAAATGGCNGCACCCATGTTNAATCCGTGCTGTGGCANTTTGGTAACAGAGGTCGATAAAATAAATTTAGGTCCAAACTTCCTGTTAATACCAATACCATATCCAGATCTCAATTCTCCTTGAATAATTCTTGAATTAATTGTAGCGATAATATCAGTTTTCTCATCCCAAGGGTTATAGATGAGACTAGCTAAAATCCGAGTAGGCAAATTTGTCTTGTAGGCTTCATTCAACTCATAATAATCGAAAGCATCCAATGTATCCTCTACGATATTTCCTAAGTTATCATCCAAAAGATCAAATAAGGGGACACCCACACCAGAACTGTCTCTTACACCATATGAAAAAACGTTTTCTGTCCAATTTATCCGACCTAAGTCATTTATCGCTAAAGCCACAGCAAAATTTGAATCTATTTTGTACTCAGCTCCCAAATCAATGGCAAAGCCTTTGTTATCTGAGAAAATTAAACCAGGATAATCATCTTGATCTGTAAAACCATCAAGATATGGAGTTTCTCCTTCTATTATATCGTCGATATTCACTAAACCAGCGGATCGAATCATTATGTTTTGGTAGCTAGCGTCCAATGCATAATTTTCTTCAGGTCCTTTGGTTAGAAAGGTAGCTTCGGTGTCTGATGGGGTACTGTAGTTAAAAAGACCATATAAACGTTTTAATCTCATCCCTAATTTTAGGTTTGATTGGGGTAGAGAGTAAGATAATCCTAGACCTGTTTCAAGATAGGTTGTAGCATTGAAACCAAAAGGCAAAGTTTGCTTTTCTCCAATGAAAGCTCCATTCCCTTGCCACAAAAGGTCTAGAAGGCGACTTGGGAGGGCTAGATTAATATTTGTTCTAACGTTACTAAACAAACTGATACCCAAACCCGTCGAATCAGGTTGATTTCTTGGACCAAATTGATAGCCTATGTGGAACAAGCTAGCACTATTGTCTCCAGTCAGATAGAAATTTTTATTGAAGCCACTAATAAGATCGTTAGCATTAACAGCAAGAGTACTATCATTCTGCTTGGTGAACAAATCACTGTAACTAAATGAATTATTAAGGTATAAATTCTGACCGGGTCCAGGTAGTTTTAAGAAAAACTTACCCTCTGGGAAATAGGCTGGATTGTAATCCGTGCTTTGCATTGTAGCATTTCCCAAATGATAGAAAGACGTGCCATACTGCGCAAAACTTGAAAAGGTGAGCAGTAATAGGGCGGAAGTTAAAAAATGGATTCTCATGGTCAATTTTTTAGTATTAATTTGTAACTTTCATCGAAAGGGTAACATTTACTTTAGCTGTTTCTAATAATGGCAAAAACTCTCCATTAGGAGTATTTAAAGACAATTTTAATTGGATAGTTTCGGTCGTTTTTAGTGCTTCTATAGCATTTGCGTCCAGTATTATGGGATTAGAGGAAGTACTAGCTAATATTGTACCATCATCTGTTAATGTTGGTGCATCTATAAGCTGATTCTCTTTACTATATAGTGATACATCACCGGCGTCTAAAAAGTGCATGTTTACGCTTATACCTAAAGGCAATTCGTTTATTGCCGTTAGTCTGATTTCTATCTCTGGAACATTTTGTTCATTGTCCTCCAGCTCTTCCAGTAAATCTTTGATATCATCCCCACTGTCAAAGTCAATTTCTTGAGTCACTTCGAGATCGGTAAGATTAATTTCAACTGGCAGCTCCATAACCACATCAGACTCCATGATAGCACCTGAATTCAACCCATATAGTGAAGTATACCTGGTGACCACGATGGCCCAGGAGATGTCACCTGTTGTTGGGTCTTGAATGGCTTCGTCTGGAATACCGGTTAGATCTGTCCCTACGAAAAGTGTATCGAGCAACCTATAGTCCGAGGCAGCGTGTGTGAAAGATAAATTGGTTGTGGCATACTGCTCTTTTCCTTCTTCTATACGACCTGTATTGGTATTGAATACTACCTCTAAATCATCATAAGTTTTAGTTATTCCATCATTATTTTGATCTTCACCCGTGGCTGCTTCTAAAATATCATTGGCGGAAGCCACGTATATAGGTATGATCTCGGTAGAGTCTGGAATAAGGGTCATTTTTCTACCTCTTTGATTATAACCTGTGTTTCCTGATTCATAAGGTCCGGATCCTTGTGGATTCTTAGTCCAAGTTGTAGGTCCAAGATCATAAAAAGTAGTATCAATTGACTGTGCATCTTCGAAGTCAATCACACCATCACCATTAACATCTCGAGGAGTAGGAATACCCCCAATAGTATCGATAAAAAATGTGATGTCAAAAGTATCAATATTAACTATATAAGGTCCTAAGGTATCAATATCAAAATAGATCACAGTATCTAATACATCAGGAAAAGCTACAAAACCAATCTCCATCGTTAAACTATCCGGCTGGATGGACAGCATATCTCTTAGGTTAGAGTTGGTTTCGTCCAAATAGATGTCTAAAGTTTCTCTCTTTGCTGTATCTAAACGCGTTGGTGTATTTATAGACTGGAGTGAATCGGCAGGATCATTCCAAACCAAATCAACGGATGTTTGCAACACGTCGTTTTCATCATATTTTACGGCCTGAAATTTCAAGAATCTTAACGAAGAAGGAATTTGTAGAGTATTTTTAAAATTAAAAGACAATTTGGGACTTTGTACTTCGAAAGCACCCCCATCAAATTCTTCAAAAAAATCTATAGCAAATGATATAGCAGGCACTTCCAAGGTTTGTATTAACTCAACATCAAAATCTAAGTCAGGTTGTTCTCCTAGTTCTTCATCGATGTCAACGGTATCACCTTCGTTGAAGCGAAAGACAATTATGCCTTCTGAGTTAGTGTAGTACTCTAAATCATCGCCTGCGTCAGCAAGCAGTGAATCGACCGTATATTCAATGCTTCCAATAGAAAAGGCAAATATGCCGTCGTAATCTGGCACAATAATCTTGTCCACAGCATCTAATTCTTCTTCTAATTTGTCAGTGTCACAACTGATGGCGAACAGAAGTTGCCATATACTTAGGATTATGAGATAATTTTTTTTCATATTTCGTTGTTACTAAACGTTCGAATTCGGTACAATTCACTCAATTAACAATCAAATTCTATGTAAATTGCCATTTTTTTTTGATTTATAAAAAAATAGATCACACATATTATATATAAAATAAATTAACAAATTGTATTTCTCTATAAATTAATTGTGTCATCTATTTAACCGCACTTACTCTAAATTCGACTCTTCTGTTCAATGCTCTGGATTCTTCTGATGTATTGGGCACGACTGGCTGACTTTCTCCGTAACCTTTGGAAGTGAGCATTCTTGCAGGTACCTTTTGTGAAATCAGATGATCCATAACTGATTTGGCCCGAGCCTCAGATAGTTTTAAATTACTTCCATCGGTCCCTACATCGTCGGTATGCGCAGAGATTTCTAGAATTATGTTTCTATTTTGAGCCAGCACATTTATGACATTTTTGAGTTCAATTTTATCATTTTCAGTTAATTCAGCTGATGCAGTTTCAAACAATACCGAGTTGATTGTGATTTTAGCACCTACTTCAATTGGGGTAAGTTTAGCAACTTCATTGATATTTTTTCCATAATTTATACCGGTTAAATCGATTTCGCCTTGGTAATAAAAATGGCGACTCGCCAAAGCTTTATACATATATTTTCTGTCATACTCGAGTTCCATATCGTAGAGGCCTTCTTCTAATTTTCCTTGATATACTACTTTTCTGATTTTACCATCGTACAATTGCAATAAGCTTCCTTTAATTAAGGAATCTAAATCATTGACGACTCTTAAATTGAGTTGTGGTTTGGTTGCAACAAGTTTATAACTTTTATGCAAATGTGCGGTGCGGGTCTCGGCAGGAATTCTTAGGGTTTGTTTAATGGTTTTATAACCTTCTTTCTCTATTCTTATGCTATAATTATTACTGGCTTCAACAACAAACACGTCTGTAGTGTCTTGGAGCATTACATCATCTACAAAAATGGAAGCGGTCGCGGTATCACCATCAATAAGTGGATAGATATGTTGACGGATCTTGAAGGGGTCAATACAAATATCCTTATTGATCAGTCCATATTCATTGGTTTCCTTTAGGTCATAGACTATGCTGTAGGGGACATAGCCTCGCGGGGCAATTTTTATTTCATAACTCGCACCTGTTTTGAGGACGACTGTAAAATTTCCATCAAAGGCATTACTTTTTAAGCCACTGGTTCCCATTGACTTACCATTTTCAAAAATGTCGATACGCGCTTCAATAGGTTTGCCTGTACTGCAGTCCTTAAGTACACCCTGGATGTTCACTACTTTTCTGGGCTGCAATGCAAGTGGAATAGGTATACTATAAATGTCATGACCACTTCCTAAGTCTTTATTAAAGTACATAATGTCACCTGAAGAGGGAATGGTGCCATATTTATCATCTAAAGGCGTATTAATGAAATCATAGGCCACCGGATCACTCCATTTCCCACCGCCTAAATTTCGAGATTGATAAATTTCATAATTATCGGAGGGCTCCTTAATCGCAGCAAAAATTAAAGTTTCGTTATCAGACATGATGCGAGGACAATTCTCACAACCTTGTGAAACAGGATAAGGCAAGGGTTGAGCCATCTTCCATTGACCGCGATTGTCTTTTTCAGATGAGAATAATTGATAACAAAACTTACCTGGATAGGGAGACTTAACAGTTCGCATAAAATAAATGGTTGAACCATCGGCAGAAATACTTGGAAATCCTTCATAACCACTTGAATTAACATTGGGTCCGGCATTGATTGGATTACTCCATGACTCTCCCTCCTTTTCGACATACCAAATATCTTCGATCCCATATCCTCCCGGATAAGAAGCAAAGAAATATATGTAATTACCATCATAGGAAAGGCTTGAGCCTGCAATCAATACATCGTCCGACCCAAAATTTTTGATACTTTCTATTACTTCAGAGGATGACCAAATCCCGTTTTGGTTACGATGAGCCATAAACAACTCGTAATTGCCTTCCTTATTGGATTGATAGATCATGGTATTGCCATCGGCACTGATGGAAGGAGCGTATTCTACTTGATCAGAGTTAATGATACTACCCAAATTGGTCATATCAGGGTTTGATTGAGCGGTAACCCAAAGTGCGCAAATCAAGCTTGCAATAAGAAATATTATTTTGAGAGGATCAGTAGTTTTGTTTAGGGATGATTTTTGCCGCATTATACTGGTCATATTTTATATAATTAGTAAGCTTATGATTTTTTTAAATCAAAGCTCTTTAAAGAGACTAGGACAACCAAAAATAACACAATTAACCTTTTTTAACGGTTGACTAAGGGATTTATTTTATCGTGTAGATAAATTTTGGCATTTTATTTGTTTATTTTGCACTTAATGTTAATAAAAAAATATTTTTTTCTTTTCTTAGGATTGATTCAAATATCCTTTATTTTGGCCCAAAGTCCTAGTAATGGAGCCCAAATGGAAGGTCAGATGTTATCAAACAATTTTGAAAATGCGAACATCATTGGGATTTATCCTAATCCTGCGACTGACTACATTATAGTTGAAATTAAAGAATCACAACTTCATGATACCCGTTTTGTCCTGACAAGTATGATTGGAAATGAAATAGAAATTACTCCCGAGACATTGGGAAAGGATAAATTTCGATTGGGCTTGGTGGGTTATCCGGCAGGATTCTACTTCCTGGTTATCGAAGATGATCCCTCAAAATTCAAAAAAGCTTTTAGATTTTTGATTAAATAATTGAAGTGTTCGTAATGTTATCTTATCAGTACATTCAACTGATTTTTAACCCATTCAGTTGACTTTTAATGAGTCAGTTCTCGTGTAAAGCTTGTCTGAAAATCAAATTATTGATTGTAGTATTGGTTAAACATGCTTTCATACTCTGCTGCTAACTCCGTTTCATTGGCGGCTCTGAAAGCGCGTGCCATTTCATTTAGAGCCAATACTCTTTGTTGATAGCTATACCCATTGAGGGCTAATTGATTGTTTTTAGTGATGTAATCTAGCCATTCGACTGCACGGCCACTATAAGTCGTTGCGATATCTAGCGCCCAATCCCTCTCACCCACTGCCAGGAGGAGCGATACTTGTTGAATACTAAAGATATCATATTTAATTCCTTCGTCAGGCATATATTCAAGACCTTTTAATAAAACATCTTTGGCACGCTGCACTTCACCTTGGTTTAAATAACTGGTGGCTAGTGTAGTGAAAGCGGATCGATGATTTAGCACAAAATTTCTGTAGTCTTCTGTGTAATAAACATCAGGATTGTTCAAACCTCGATATTCAAATTTATTTACAATATTTTCATACATTAAATCAGTGTTTACCATCTTATTGCCTTCTGGATTGCGAATAGGTGCCAGACGATAAGTAAGTCCTTCTTGTATGACATGTTGTTTTATATCTAAGTTAAATGCATTCAATGAAGTATTATTGAAATAAATAGGTCTACTCCAGTTGCTATGTACTATTAAATCTAAAATAGCGAGATCCTTTTTTTCTAAATGACTTCCTTTGAGTTTCATTGAAAGTAAATTGGTTTTTAATCGCTCTAGAGGCAACGAGGATTCCTTCATCCATGCCAGTTTATTTATTTTAGAACTGTCCAATCTCAAGACCAGTTTTTTTGAAGGTAAGCTGTTGTATTGGCCCCTTGTACGTGCTGATAGTGCAGGATGTTTTTCTTTAATCAATTTTAAAAATTGAGAGGCACTGATGGCACCATCGACGCCTTCTATTTCTGCATAAGGTAAATAATCATTAGGGCCTCCTTGTTGATAATCATCTAGACTTAGACCAAAAGGTAGTGCTTTGGAGTCATATGCGTCTCGCATCATTTGTTCGATGTACCAATCTGTATTGAAATAGCTCAATACAATCACGCGTACATCTGTTCGATGCCCTAAAACCTCTTGGGCAAACCACAAGGGGAAAGTGTCATTGTCTCCTCCAGTGAATAATATAGCATTTGGAGCGCAAGAATCCAGGTAGTTTTTGGCTGCGTCGACGGAGAAATAACGATGGGATCGGTCATGGTCATCCCAATTTTCTGCTGCCATTAGGGTAGGAATACCTAGGCAAATAAGCGTAGATATAGCCGCAATAATCGTCTTATTTTTAATTACTTTAGCGAGTAATTCGTAAATAGCTAATACCCCAAATCCTATCCAAATAGCAAAGACATAATACGATCCTGCATAAATATAATCTCGTTCTCTTGGTTCAATAGGAGGCGAATTAAGGTAGAGCACTAAGGCAGCTCCGGTGAGGAAAAATAAAAGTAAAGTGACCCAAAAGTATTTTATATTTTTTTTGTATTGGTAAAGAAAGCCGAGAATTCCTAGTAACAAAGGTAGGCCAAAATAGATGTTTCTTCCTTCATTATTGGCTAGTTCTGGCGGAAGTTCCTTAAAAGCGCCTCTAAAACCTACCCAGTTTGCGTCTTGAATGTCCGAGGCACGCCCTGAAAAATTCCACATGAAATAGCGTAAATACATGGTACCTAATTGGTGCTTCAACATAAAATATAGATTGTCTGTAAAGGCCGGTTTTTCCCCCTTTTTTAATCCTGTAATTTCTCTATATTTTTTTTCATGTTGAGGACTTTTGCTATGCATACGAGGAAGAATGGTTGTATGCTTTTTATCATATTTGTAGATGACTTTGTGATCTATAATTTCATATTTTTCAGTACCTTTTTTGTAAACAGGATCCCCTTGTTCTGAGGCGATGATATCAGCAGTATAGTATTGTCCATGAAATAGAGGTCTGCTGCCATATTGTTCACGTTTGAGATAAGAAACGTAGTTCATAATGTCTTCAGGGTTATTTTCATCGATAGGGGTATTGTAGTTTGATCGAATTAAAACAATGGCGTAGGACATGTAGCCGATCATCATGAAAGCGAAAGCAAGCATGGAAGTATTGAGAATTACTTTTTGATTGGCGACGGAATAATAAATTCCAAAGACAACAGTGCTGACGAATAAGATCACAAATACCACAGCACCTGATCCAAAAGGGAAGCCCATAGAATTGACAAAAAACACTTCCATAGCCCCAACGGTAGAAGGAATGCCCGGGATGATACCAATGAGTATTACTATAATGATGGCTCCAGAAGCAAGGAGAGTCATTGTAACACCCCTTAGGGTAATTTTTTTTACATATTTAAAATAAACGATGAGTCCCAATGCGGGGATGGTGACCAAGTTGAGTAAGTGTACTCCAATGGAAAGTCCCATCATGTAGGCAATCAATATTAACCATTTATTATGATCTGATTCATCGTTAATCGTTTCCCATTTGAGAATGGCCCAGAATACAAAAGCGGTGAAAAAAGAGGACATTGCATATACTTCCGCTTCAACAGCTGAAAACCAAATGGAATCTGAAAAAGTACAAACCAGTCCGCCAACCAAACCTGCACCCATGACAGCAATAGTTTGTCCTGTGCTTAAGAGCTCATCTTCCTTGACTAACATTTTTTTAGCTAAGTGAGTGATAGACCAAAATAGGAAGAGTACGGTAAAGGCCGCCGACAATACGCTTAACATGTTGACCCAAAAGGCGACCTGCTCGACATTATCGCCAGCAAAAAGAGAAAACATTCGGCCCATTAACAAGAAGAATGGTGCGCCTGGAGGATGTGGAACCTCTAATTTATAGGAGGTAGCAATGAACTCTCCACAATCCCAAAAACTTGCGGTAGGTTCAACGGTAACTATATATACTACAAGCGCGATCAAAAAAGTGACCCATCCGGTAATTGTGTTGATTTTTTGGTATCCCATTTTTATAAAAAAATTATCAATGCAGCGAAATTACTAATTAATGATTAATTATTTGGCTTTCGGGTCAAATTGATCTTTTTGCTTTCAAAAGATTACCTGAATACCAAACTGTAAAAAATGAGCCATAATTGAAAAAGTAATAAATAAGAGCTCAAAACGATGTAGATGGCATTTTTGAGTTTTTTCCGACTCAAAAAGAAAACTCCCAGTACAAGTAGTATCCAATAGCCTAATTCGAAGAGGTTAATTGATTTCAATGGATAATGAAGCCGCTTAGGAATATGTTCATAATTAAACCAATTGAGAAGTGATAAAGGGTAAAAAGCTAAGAAATCGTTGTAATTTGGATCACCCGGGATCAACAAAAAAGATAAAAATTTAATTAATTCAGCTATAATAAAGAGGATTTCACAACACATGACCCATTTTAATAGGTTTGAGTAGGTTATTTTATAACCAAACATGAAACAACCCATCCATAGGGTCAAGGTAGTAATTGAAAATTTCCAGATAAGCCAAATTGGGGTAATAAAATATTGACTTTCATAAAAAAAATTAAAAAGTGAAAGCTGATTGCGTTCTTGGAGCAGTTCAAATACAGCGATATCAGAAATGATAAAAGCATGATTTAAAAAAAGGATGCAGATATAGAGCAAGGAGATTAGTACAAATACGGGAGCAATCTGAAAATTAAAATAATTTTCCAATTGCCCTGAGGAGTTATGAGTAAACTGAGCCATTGAACGGTGTCTACATTATATGAATTAATACAATATAACTCAACAAAGATGGCTTAAATTTGTTGAGTATTCTTCGAAAATTAGTTTGTGATCAAAAAATAAATTATCCAAAATAGTGAAAAGTATTTACCCAAAGTATTATTACTTTTTGTTTTTGTTATCTACCGTTTTTTATGCGCAAGCTCAACTATGGACTGGAGAGTTAGATCAATCATCGGATATTTTGCTTAAAAATCGTTACATCGAAATTGAAGCAGCTCAAGCCATGTACGATATGTACAACATGAATTTCGATCAAGCAGAACGGCAGTTTAGTTATTTAAAACGGCAATATGGCTGGCATCCATTACCTGATTTTTTACTTGGATTATGTTATTGGTGGAGATTGGTTCCACAGGGTGAAATGGAGTCAAAATGGGATGAACTTTTTTTGGCCCAAATGGACTCAGTTCAAGTTAAGGCCCATCGATTGTATGATGAGGTTAACCAAGTTGAAGGGGCTTTTTTTTTGGCAGCTTCTTATGGATTTCAAGGGAGGCTGTACGGAGATCGAGGGCAATACTTCAAAGCCTCACTGGCTGGTAAAAATGCTTTAAAATATCTCAATATTGGACAAGATGAGGAGGACTTCAGCCCTGAACTGTTGTTAGGGAGAGGTCTTTTTAATTATTACGCACAATGGATTCCAGAACACTATCCCATGCTCAAACCGATTATGACTTTTTTTCCTGAGGGGGATAAAAGTATTGGAATTGAACAATTAAAAGAAACTTCGAGAAATGCTTTTTATGCACGGACTGAAGCCCAGTATTACTTATTACGGATTTTGTACGAGGAAGAGCAAAATTTGGAAGAAGCCTCTCATCTGTCTGCTTATTTAATAGATTTATATCCAAATAATTCTTACTTCCAGATTTATCATGGACGAATTCTATATCGTTTGGGTAAGCGGATTGAAGCGATAGCAATTTTTGAATCTATTCTTAATAGGGTAATTGCTGAGCAAGAGGGTTATGAATATAATACTGCCAGATATGCTACTTATTTTTTGGGAAATATTTGGAAATCGCGTGGGAATTTAACTGAGAGCAAAAAATATTTCAAGGGGAGCGTAAAATATTCAACCCTATCTAATGCTACTGAAAAAGGATATTATTTTTATTCTTTGCTACACTTAGGAGAAATTGCTGTTTTGGAAAAAGAGTTTAATTTGGCATTGCAATATTTTAAAAAAGTTAGAAAAGTTACGGGACGAAAGCATGCAGCGAATCAATTGGCCAAAGAAAAAATTAAACAAATAGAAAATGATTAATGAATTGGCAGATTTTAACAAAACAAACTTTGAATAGGGGAAACATTTTTATGGATCATGACTCCATAAATAATTACAAAAAAAGATTAGTTTTACTTTTAATTAGGTTAATTAAATGAAACTGACCCCTGCAAATATCAAATTGGATCATACCGACAGAAAAATTTTAGAGATTCTTCAGTCTAATGCTAAAATCACTAATGCTCAATTGGCTAAGGACATTTCACTGTCTCCTGCACCTACTCTTGAGCGTGTTAAAAAGCTTGAAAATTCAGGAATTATCAAAAGCTATCATGCTAGCTTGAACAAGGAAAAAATTGGTTTGGGGGTAAGTACTTTTGTGTTGGTTACCTTGAAAGGGCATAATAAAGCAAATATTGACCTTTTTATTGATGCAATTGATGAAGTTCCAGAAGTTATAGAATGTCATCATATCACCGGTTCTGGTGATTTTATGCTCAAGATTATATCTTATGACATCGCTGCTTACCAGAGATTAATGCTTGAAAAAATCAGTGAAATAGAAGTGGTTGAAGGGCTTCAGTCGATGGTAATTTTGTCAACTTTTAAGGAAATTAAAGTAATGCCTTTAGGAGATGATGAGTGAAGGGAAAACATTAAATATCCTTACCGAGGATAAGATTCAGCGAATTCTTAAAAGGATGAGTATTCAAATTTTAGAGAATAATCTTGAGGTTTCAAAAGTTGTGTTGGTGGGTATCAAAGGCCAAGGCTATCAGATGGCCCTTAGACTCCAAAAGATGTTTGAATCTGTACATGATGGGTCGTTAACTTGTGATTTGGCTGAGTTGACAATTGATAAAAAAAATCCCGTAGAGGGCGACATTAGTTTGTCGGTTGATTTGGATCGATTAAACGATCAAATTGTTGTCTTAGTTGACGATGTTATTAATACTGGGAGAACCCAAGCATACGGAATAAAATTTTTATTGACAGCTGCCATTAAAAAGTTAGAAACAGCTATTTTAATAGATCGAAGTCATAAATTATTCCCTGTCTCCACGAGCTATTGCGGTTTGGCCTTAAGTACTACTTTAGAAGAACATGTCGAAGTCTCTTTTGAGACTGGGAAAGGAGCCTTTCTTTATTGAGAAGCCAAATTTATTTTACTGGAACTTTCCCATAAAATCGTAAATATTATGCTTTATTTTATGCGTTTTTGTTTGCTTGTTCTGGGAGTTACCCTTTTTTTCTGCTGTAATTTAGAGTCTGAGAAATTAGAAATAGATATTGAATGGGAATTAGATGGTAATCAGATAGAAGGCAAAAATAAGTTTGCCAGTACATTTTACCTTACCAATTCAGGCACCCTTGCATTGGATGATCAAAATTGGTCTTTATATTATAATATGACCCCAAGAGGTCTCGTTGAAGATTCTTATTCAGGTCAAGTCACTTTTAGTCACGTGAATGGAGATCTTTTTGTCATAAAGCCAGACAGTGGATTTTTGCTAGCGCCTGGCGAAAAACGGAAAATTAGTTTTGAAGGAAGAGATTTTATTCTTAAGCATAGTGACCGGCCGGCAGGGCTCTATTTCTTGATGAGCGACGGATTGATTTACGAGCCGAATTTTAAATTTAGAGCGTTTATGAATCCTGAAATGATTACCAAGGGGCCTTCTGATTATTATGAAATTCCAACAGCTGAGTCTATCTATCGCCAAAACAAAATAATAAAATTAGACAGTCAAGGGAACTTTTCAAAATTGGTTCCGACTCCGATGAAGGAAATGTATTTTAATGGATTTGCATCGCTAGATGAGAATTGGAGCATTGAGGCAAGCCCCTCATTAGGTATAGAAAGGAAATTTTTATTTGATCAATTAGCGGCAATTTTCGGGAAAAATCCATCGCAGGATGGAAAGCGGCGAGTTATTTTAATAATAAACGAAGAATTTACAGAACCAGCGGCGGCATATGAGCTTAGCATTGATAAAGATGAAATTTTGATTCAAGGGTCTGATGCGAGTGGGGTGTTTTATGGTATACAAAGTTTAATTGGATTGATGCCCTTGGAAGTATTTCAAAACAAATCCTCAAAGATAATTCTTCCTTTGGGATTTCTAAAAGATCAACCAAGGTATGGCTACAGAGGTATGCATTTGGATGTTGCCCGAAACTTCCAATCATATGAGTCCTTAATTAAACTCATAGATCTAATGGCTTTCTATAAATTAAATAAATTGCATTTACATTTAACCGATGATGAGGGTTGGCGCTTAGAATCCAAAATACTTCCAGAACTGACTGAGATTGGGGCCCGGCGGGGACATACAATTGATGAAAAGGAAGCATTAAGACCCGCCTATGGTTCGGGTCCCTTGGAAGGTGTAAGGGGTACTGGATATTATACTCAAGAACAATACATACAGATCATACGCTACGCTCATGAGCGGCATATAGAGGTGATTCCAGAATTAAATATGCCTGGACATGCACGCGCAGCAATTAAAGCTATGAATATAAGATATGAGAAATTGATGGCATTAGGGGATGATCAAGGAGCGCTTGAATATTATTTGTTAGATGATGCTGATGAGTCAGAATATTTATCTGCACAGTTTTACAATGATAATGTTGTTTGTGTTTGTAACGAGGCGGTATATCATTTTTATGAAACGATTGTTGATGAAGTTGTAGAGCTATATCAATGGGCAGGAGTGCCTTTGAAAATGTTACATATAGGAGGGGATGAGGTTCCTACAGGCGTCTGGGAGAAGTCGCCTGATTGTCTCGATTTTTTAGCAATCAATGATCAATACTATGACGCTAAGTCACTACAAAGCTATTTTGTTGAACGAATTAATAAAATTCTTTCTGATCGAGGATTGGTTACGGCAGGCTGGGAAGAAGTATCTATGAATATCAATGGGGATGGATCGTGGTCTCCAAATCTTGATCTCATAGGGGAAAATGTAACTCCGTTTGTTTGGAATAATTTGTCCAACAATATTGATTTGGGTTATCGATTGGCTAATGCAGGCTTTCCAATTGTTTTGTGTGATGTATCTAATCTTTATTTTGATATGGCCTACAATAAAGATCCCAGAGAACAGGGGTCATATTGGGGTGGTTTTACGGACACCCGAAAAGTATGGGAGTTTATTCCAGAAAATTTATATTGGTCATCGAAACGTTCATCATTGGGGAAACCCTTTAATCCAAGTATTGATTTTAAAGAATCTATCAGATTAACCAATGAGGGTTTTGTTAATATTATGGGTATTCAAGGCAATTTATGGAGCGAAATGCTCAATGGGTCTGATGAAATGCTAGAATATCATTATTTGCCTCGACTTATAGGATTATCAGAGCGTGCATGGGCTTCTAATCCTCAATGGGCTATGGTTGAAGATCCTGTACGTCGAGAAAATCAAGAGACTAAAGCTTGGCAGGGGTTCGTTTATAAATTAGCCTCTAAAGAACTTCCAAGACTTAACTATCTTAATGGGGGGTATAAATATCGGATTCCTCCGCCAGGTGGGATTTATGATCAAGGTTTGCTTAAAATCAATCACCTTTATGGAATGGACGTTCGTTACACCTTTGATGGTAGCGAGCCGAGTATTTCATCTATTTTATATACCCAACCAATAAAGATAGATAGTGATATTTTGATCAAAGCTTTTGATAAGGTTAATGGCTCGAGTTTAAGTATTCGTTTAAATAAATAACTTTATCGCTCTTTGTATAGATCAGGTTTTATAAAGAGCATCATTAGGCTTCTTTCTATGAGACTTCCCATGCTTGAGCATTTTAAAAAATCCTTATCCTCATAAAAGGTAGATAGCTCTTTACCCAATAATTTGACATTTTCTATGGGAGCAATGGTATCTGTTTTCATCGTTGCTATTAGCTCGTTGATCTGGCCTTGAGAAGACTTGATCCTATTGGCCATTAATGATCTTTCTTCTCTTTGGTATTGTTGAACTGTTTCCGACGTCATTAGTCCAACACCTAAATTAATAATAGGATTATTTTCTTTAAAATATTTGGGTAAATAAATAGATTTTCTGCCTTCATAGGACTGTTGATCAAAATCAATGGCCCGTAGTCGATAGCTAATTTCTTCGAAATCGGGAGTTATGTCGATCACATAATTACTCGAATTCATATCACCCAAGAGTCTCACAAAACACCGCTCATTAAATTTCACGAACTCCTTGGTTAATCTGATTTTATTCAGATTTTGGTCGTTGAGGCGAGTTTTGACAAATTGCTCCCCAGGAATGCCCACAACATGCTCCTCTATTAAAGTTTTTGAATGAATGAGGAATCTCATTCTGTTTGGGGCTAGTAGGTCTTCTAGTTCCAAGCCATATACCCTCGAGGCATCAGCATCCTTAATATAAAAGTAGTCAAAATTGTCATTTATTTTATTAACCATTCTAATTCTGAAGGGCTTTGTATTGCCATAGATGCATAAATCTATGCGATCGACAAATAGGTGCTTCATGACGCTAACATCTCCCCCCGACTGCATGATGGCATAAATTGTTTTAAGTGCAAAATGTATTTCTTGCATTTCATCTTGTGGGAAAAATACTGTTTCCCAAAGCGTATCAACACCATTTGAATCATAAAGGGGGATGCTATTATTGTATCTTAACAAATCTTGGTAGGCAATAGGTAGATATATATCTTTTCGATACTTTATTAAGTAGGATCTCAAGTGGGCGCTTATAGGATACGCAATTTTTTTTTTCGATATTAAAGCCATCTAAGTTAAATGTTGAATAAATATATTTTCTCCCTTGGCCACCCATGGTTGAAATTGGTTCTTTATGTTTTTGTGTTTTGGGAAGTAATCTATCAAAGCACTTAGATCAAAATGTGATCTTGTGATACCTGCACCTGCTTTAGAAGCATCGATCGCATTACATGCTTGCTCATATTGACCTTTAACGGGGATCATTAAGGTCGCCTTTCCTAAAAACATTGCTTCACAAACAGAGTCAAAACCTGCCGTTGTAACAAAACCTTTGCAAGCAGCCATTTTCTCTAAAAAAAGTTGATCATTGAGTTGATAAAAAATTAAATTTTTGCAGATTACATATTCACTCGGTTTTTGCTTGTTATCCCAAAAACAAACAAGAGGGATGTTGGGATTTTTTCTATGAAAATGTTCTATTTCCTCTCCATACCCTGGATTAACTACATAGATCAGTAAATAATTTTCTGTTTTAATATTTAGTTCAAATACTTCATCCCTCAACAAGGGGGGGGTAACAATAAGGTTTGTTGTCAGATTCTCATTAAAATCCTGGAAGGATAGTGCTAGTACTTTAGCTGCCTTAAGTCGAGTAATATAATTGGCCAATTTAAGGATTATTCGATTCATGATTTTTCCCCTGGGAAAGGTAAATTCAGGATGATTTATTAAATATTGATGAGCGATACAAATGAACTTTGATTTGGGACGATACCAAAAATTATAAATACCAGCCAAAAAGTCATAAAAGTTGATGATAACATCTGGATCCTCCTCAGCAATAATTTCAGATAAAATTTTTATGTTTTTTCGATAGATATTGCTCTTCCATAATGTTTGAAAAAGAGTCAGCGAGAGATTGATGGATTTCCGTTTGTTATCCTTTACAAAATTAGGACTTTCAAGTTGAATAATGGGAGTCTCTATTTTACTAATAAAGTAATTAGGAATACTTTGAGAGGGATTGGTGCCAACAATAACTTTTGATAGGGTATGATCATTTTTTCTAAGTATTTTACTCAGTGCTATAGCTTGAGTCATGTGTCCTCTACCTTCTCCTTGTACGATGAAAACAAAATTCATGTTTATAGTAAGATGCGCGCGGTGTTATTTCGTTGATTAAAGGTAAAATTATTTCCAGGATTTATTCAATTGGCATCAGGTTCAAAATATTCAATTTGAAAATTTATGCCATCAAAAATACCAAATGAGCTGAAATTTATCCATTCACCTAGATTGATATAAGTAGATTCATTATTAATTTCTAGTGTTAAGGGTAGGTGTCGATGCCCAAATACATAGAAGTCAAAATGCTGCTTAGACTCTAATTTTTGTGAGTATAGAAATAACCATTCTTTTTCTTTATCGATTTCGTGAGTTTCTTCTACTGTATTGTTTATTCTTGCTCTAGAAGACCATTTGTTAGCAAATCCAAAACCAATATCAGGGTGAATCCATTTAAAGAGCCATTGAGCCATCTTGTTTTTAAAAACCTTACGCAGGGCCTTGAAAGTGTAATCACCTGGACCGAGTCCATCCCCATGTCCTACACAAAGAATTTTATCATTTACTTTTAGTTGAATAGAATTTGAAAAAATGGTAGCACCAATTTCGCTTTCTAAATAGTCAAACATCCACATGTCATGATTACCATGAAAGATGTAAATTGCAATTCCTTTATCATTGAGCTCTGCTAATTTATTCAAAAAACGAATGAATCCTTTAGGTACTACATGATTATATTCAAACCAAAAATCAAAAAGGTCACCAACTAATAATATTGCAGCGGCATCTTTTTCTACAGATTCGAGCCAGCGAATTATTTTCTTCTCTCGTGACCGACTTTGTTCTTTATTGGGTGCACCTAGATGGAAATCACTTGCGAAGAATATTTTTTTATTTTTATCAAGATTTATTTCTAGCTTTTGCATGAAAAAGGCCTCTTTGAGAGGCCAATTTAGTATGATTATTTGATAGACTTATTCATTGTCATTAGATTCTGCCTTAGATTCCTTTAAAGAGTCAGTTTCTTCTTTCTTAATTTCTGTGAGAATATTTTTTTTTAATTCATCGACTACATTGTCTAAATTTTCTTCGAGATTAGTTTCATCCCCTTTCTGAGTACCTTCTTGATCAGCAAAAGCTTGATAAGTGGTAGGTTGTTCAAAGGGTCGCTTACCTATGAGTCTCTCTAGATCTGCCTGAAAAATAATTTCTTTGTCCAACAATTCTTTCGCTACTATTTCGAGTTCAGCTTGATGTTTTTTGAGTAAATTTAAAGTCCTCTGATAAGCATTACTGATTAACTTTTTTACTTCTTCATCAATGAGCTCAGCAGTGGCATCTGAATAGGGCTTATTGAAATTGTATTCTGATTGTTTAGAGTCATAAAAGGAAATATTACCAAGTTTACTATTCATACCATAAACCGAAACGATAGAATAAGCCATTTTGGTAATTCTTTCAAGATCACTCAAAGCACCCGTAGAAATTTTTGAAAATTTTATTTCCTCTGCCGCTCGACCTCCTAAGGCCATACACATTTCATCCATCAATTGTTCTGTTTGATGTAAAAACTGTTCTTTCGGTAAATATTGTGCATAACCTAGTGCTGCAATACCCCTTGGAACAATGCTTACCTTGACCAAGGGATCAGCATGCTCTAAAAACCAACCAGCGATGGCATGTCCTGCTTCATGATAAGCAACAATTTTCTTTTCCACTGGCGAAATAATCTTACTCTTCTTTTCTAAGCCGCCAATGACTCGGTCAATCGCATCTTGAAAATCAACCATTTCGACCGTTTCTTTATCTTTTCGTGCAGCAATTAATGCAGCCTCGTTGCAAACATTCGCAATTTCAGCACCTGCAAAACCTGGTGTTTGGGCAGCTAACTTCCGAGAATCGACTTCTTTATCCAATTTAATGGGGTTTAAATGGACCTTAAAGATCGCATCTCGACCAATAATATCTGGTTTATCTATGCTTATTTGTCGATCGAATCGGCCTGGACGAAGTAAAGCTGAATCTAATACGTCAGGCCTATTAGTCGCAGCTAGAATTATTACACCTGCATCAGTTGCAAAGCCATCCATTTCAACTAATAAAGAGTTCAAAGTGTTTTCACGTTCATCATTGGATCCAGGCATCTGTCCTTTACCCCTTGACCTTCCAATGGCATCAATTTCATCTATAAATACGATACAAGGAGCCTTTTCTTTCGCTTGTTTGAATAAATCTCTTACCCGAGCGGCACCCACACCAACAAACATTTCAACAAAATCAGAACCAGATAAGGTGAAAAAGGGAACTGCGGCTTCACCTGCAACAGCTTTAGCCAATAAAGTTTTACCAGTCCCTGGAGGGCCAACTAGTAAAGCCCCTTTTGGTATTTTACCTCCCAATTTGGTGAATTTACCGGGATTTTGGAGAAAGTCAACAATTTCTTTTATTTCTTCTTTTGCTTCTTCTAAACCTGCAGCATCTTTAAAGGTTGTTTTTACTTGATTTTCTGCATCAAATAAAGCGGCTTTAGACTTTCCAATATTGAATATTTGTCCCCCAGGACCACCACCACCCGACATACGCTTCATGAGGAACCAAAATCCAAATAAGAGCAAGAAGATGAAGCCGTAATTAAAGAAAAGGTCATCTAACCCCTGCCTTTCTTCTGGTTCATAGTTTATTTGTCTATCTTCAGGAATTTTTTCTTGGATTCGATTGAAGTTGTCATTAAATATTTTGGCATCCACAATTTTAAATTTGTAGTGGGGTCCGTTAGATTGCCTATTTTTTTTCAGTTCTATGTATTTGCTGTTCTGTAATGCATCCTGCTTGAGCGTTACTTCAACAATGTCTTTATTTTTAATCAAAACAACTTTTTCCACATCATTACTAAGAAGCATTTCTTCAAAATCTCGCTCGGTAATGGTAATCGCAGCATTGGTTTTACTGAAATAAGTAAATCCCATAATGGCTGCTAGCAATGCGCTAATAATCCAAATTTGATAATTACCACGATTGGGATCTCCTAGTATATTTTTTTTAGACCTTGGTGTCTTTTTCATCTATTCAATAATTTTATCTTACATTTTTAGCACAGGTTCGCCTTTAAATTTCATTCTGTTCAATCTTCGAAAGTAGAAATTTTTGCATCTGCCCATAATTTTTCCAAATCGTAAAATGCTCTTTTTTCTTTATTAAAAACATGTGCTACCACATCTACAAAATCAATCAACATCCATTCTTTATTCGAGTATCCTTCTCTGTGCCAAGGTTTTTGTTTGGCCTGATCAAAGACTTGCTTTTCAATCATTTGAGAAATTGAATCAATATGAGTATCCGAATTACCAGAGCACATAACAAAAAAATCAGCGATAGAGTGTGAGACAGCTCTCAAATCAAAAATCTGGATGTCGATTGCTTTCATTTCTAACATTCCCTGTGAAATGTATTCACTTAGTGCTTTACTGGTCACTTGATCAACATTTACCCTCATTCAATATTTGTCTACTTAAATTTGCTCACTTTACTACCTAACTAACTACACTTTACTACCTACTACAATGCATAAATTCTTTGCCAAAACTCAATTTACAGGAAAAAATGTGATTTATCTGCCACAATGTCACTCAACCAATACCGAAATGCAGACATTTTTAAAAAAAACAACATTAAATGAAGGTACTGTCCTACTGACAGATTTTCAAATAAAAGGGCGGGGACAATTAAATGATAAATGGATAAGTCAAAAGGGGAAAAATATTTTAATGAGCATCTTATTAAATCCTACCTTCCTATCTGTCAATAAACGATTTTACTTGACTATTATCCTTGGTTTGGCCACCAATGAAGCACTGGGGCTCTTTATAAGGCAGGATTTGAAAATTAAATGGCCTAATGATGTTTATGCTGGAGATAATAAAATTGCAGGAATTTTAATTGAAGCCTATGGCTCAAAAAAAAGTGTTGATAATATGATCATTGGAGTTGGTGTCAACATCAATCAGAAAGAATTTGGAAAGTTGAAAGCGACATCAGTTTTACTGGAAACAGGTTTGTATCAACATAGAGATCACATCATGGAACTTATTCTTTTATCCCTCGAAAAGTGGTACCAAAAGCTTAAAAACAAAGAGTATGAGGAAATTATTCTCAAGTATCATTCTTTACTTTTTTGGAGAAATGAAAAGCATACATTTAGCATTCAAGGGGAATTGACGGAAGGTAAAATTAAAGGTATCAATGATCAGGGTCAGTTGATTGTAGAAATTAAGGGAAAAGAAAGAATTTTTAATCACAAAGAGTTGATTTTCATTAAATAATTAGNAGNTTAAAAANAGTTCTTTATTTTTGCGCNAAAAATAAAAATTGTGAAACANCATTANAAAGTAAGNGATATANCATTGGCCGATTGGGGCAGAAAAGAGATTCAATTNGCTGAGGCAGAAATGCCAGGCTTGATGTCGNTAAGAGAAGAATTTGGAGTTTCCAAACCACTTCAGGGTGCNCGAATAGCAGGATGCTTGCACATGACTATTCAAACCGCGGTATTGATTGAAACACTTACTTCCTTGGGAGCAGAGGTAACTTGGTCATCTTGCAATATTTTCTCTACTCAGGACCATGCAGCAGCGGCCATCGCTGCGGCAGGGATTCCCGTATACGCTTGGAAGGGAATGAATGAAGAGGAATTTGATTGGTGTATTGAACAAACTCTTTTCGCTTTCTCAGGGGGAAAAGCATTGAACATGATTTTGGATGATGGAGGTGACTTAACCAACATGGTTTTTGACAAATATCCTGAACTGACTAAAAATATTAATGGCCTTTCTGAAGAAACGACAACAGGTGTCCATCGTTTGTATGAAAGGATGAAGAATGGCACTCTCCTGCTACCTTCTATAAATGTTAATGATTCGGTTACAAAATCAAAGTTCGATAACAAGTATGGCTGTCAAGAATCTTTAGTAGATGCCATAAGAAGAGCTACTGATGTTATGCTCGCTGGCAAAGTGGCGATCGTAGCAGGTTATGGAGATGTTGGGAAAGGCTCAGCCGCTTCACTCAGAGGTGCAGGCGTAAGAGTAATTGTTACTGAAATAGATCCTATATGCGCTTTACAGGCAGCTATGGATGGCTATGAAGTTAAAAAAATGTTAGACTCTATTCCACGAGCCAATATTATAGTTACTGCTACAGGTAATAAAAATATCATCTACGGTCCGTATTTTGAGAAAATGAATGATAAAACAATTGTCTGCAACATTGGACATTTTGATAATGAAATTGATGTCGCTTGGTTGAATGATAATCACGGAGATACTAAAGTTGAAATAAAACCACAGGTCGATTTATATAATGTCAATGGCAATGATATCATTTTATTGGCAGAGGGTAGATTGGTTAATTTAGGTTGTGCCACGGGGCATCCCTCATTTGTAATGTCTAACTCATTTACCAATCAAGTATTGGCTCAGATTGAGTTGTGGACAAAAATTGAAAATTATGAAAAGGTTGTTTATACTTTGCCCAAACATTTGGATGAAAAAGTTGCAGCGTTGCATCTTGCTAAAATAGGTGTAGAATTAGATATATTGACTTCGGAGCAGGCTGATTATATATCCGTTCCGGTTGAAGGACCTTTCAAGCCAGAAAATTACAGATATTGATTTTAAGAAAAAGCAGACCTATCTTGAGCTGCTTTTTTTCAAGAAGTTTTTTTAAAAGTAATTCTCGGTTCATTAAAAGTACAACTTTAGTATATTTTTTGAATATACTTTAAGCCTAAACCTTTTTAGTATACTTAAAGAGGCATGCAACTTATTTTGGTTTTTGTTCTAAACTAGGTCATGAGGGGATTACGTTGATATCTTGTTTATTACAATTATTTATGATTGCTAAAAGTTTAGGATGACATTTGTTCTTGCCTCTTTTACATTATATGAATATGGGATATTTTGAATGATCACACCTTTAATTTTGTATTACTTTCAGAATTTAGGCTCACCATAGCAGCTAAATTTAAATTGTTCGCAGGAGATTTTGGCCCTCTTGAATTCTTAATTATTTTTTGCAATTTTGTTAGATGGGGGATTCCATTTCAGTTGTAATAATAACCTATAATGAAGAGATAAATATTGCGCGTGCTTTAAAATCTGTAATCGAAGTCGCAGATGAAATAATCGTTTTGGATAGTTTTTCAACCGACAATACCGAACAAATTTGTGCTCAATACGGAGCAAAATTCATAAAAAGAAAATGGCAAGGATATGCACGTTCAAAAAATTATGTAAATAATTTAGCTACTCACAATTGGATTCTTTCTTTAGATGCTGATGAGGAACTGGATGCAGAGATGGCTACTGATATTTTGAAATACAAGCAGGAAGGGTTTCATGGTGTTTATTTGTTAAATAGGCTAACGAATTATTGTGGAACCTGGATTAGGCATTCTTCTTGGTATCCCGATAAAAAAGTAAGAATTTTTGATAAATCGATAGCAAAATGGACAGGAGCTTTTGTCCATGAAGAATTAGTGTTTTCTGAAAATGTGATGGAAACTTTGGTTAAGGGTCATTTAAATCATTATTCGTATCATAGTCAAAAGGAACATCGATTTCGTGCGGATAAATATTCTGTACTGACAGCTCAAAAAATGAATAAAATGGGGGAAAAGGCGAGCCTTTTGAAGCCATTTTATTCATTTGTATTTAGATTTTTTTCAATGTATTTCATCAGGGCAGGATTTTTGGATGGAAGAGCAGGTTTCCAAATTGCCCTTATATCAGCTAAATCAAATGTATTAAAATATAAAACTCTTAGAAAATTAAATCAACAAAATGACTGATTTTTTACCAAAAAGGATAGTCATTTCAAGAACCGATAGTATAGGTGATGTCATTCTTACATTGCCCTTAGCTGGAATACTTAAAGAAAAGTATCCAAATTCGAAGATCATATTTTTAGGTAGTAGTTATACTGAGTCGATTGTGCGTGTCTCTATCTATATTGATGAATTTATTAATTGGGATGAATTAAAAAATGACGCAAGAGCGGTTGAAACATTAAAAGGGTACAAGGCAGATTTTTTTATTCATGTTTTTCCAAATAAAAAGATTGCTAATCTGGTTTTAAAGGCTAAAATTCCTAATAGAATAGGTACAGCGGGCAGGATTTATCATTTTTTTACCTGCAATAAAAAAGTCTATTTTTCAAGAAAAAAATCAAATCTTCATGAATCTCAACTTAACGTGAAATTATTAACCCCATTGGGGGTCAAAAATAATATTCCTTTAGTAGAGTTAGAAAAGTATTTCGGATTTACAAGAGTAAAAAAAATGCCTTTATGGCTTTCTGATCAAGTTTTAAAAAGCAAAATCAATGTAATATTACATCCAAAATCCAAAGGCAGTGCACTCGAGTGGGGTTTGAAGAATTTTTCTCAATTGATTAACCAATTGCCTGAAGACAAATTTAAAATATTCATTACTGGTACTAAAGATGAGGCGAAATTGATTGGAGAAAGTCTTCCATTTGATAAGAGGAATGTGATTTCTTTGATTGGAAAATTATCTCTGGACGAACTGATCTCTTTTATTTCAGCTTGTGATGGTTTGGTTGCGGCAAGTACGGGCCCGTTACATATTGCAGCCGCCCTAGGTATAAAGGCCATAGGGTTATTTTCAACTCGAAAGCCGATTCATCCGGGGAGATGGGCTCCCTTGGGGGTTCGATCTCAATCTTTAGTTTTTGATCAGCATTGTGTGAAATGTAGGAAGAGAGAAAATTGTGATTGCATTAATAAAATTTCTGTTGAAAGTGTTATCAAAATATTAAGAGTTTTACCGCTGTAAACCTAAAACTTAACTTTTTTCTGTATTACATTTTTTATAGTGGTTTAAAGCATTGAGTGTCGATATGACCTATGTCTTGGGGCTTCATGTTGTTTACAAAGTGGGTCTAGTCCGTCTATCTGTAAATACTTCAATGAATTTGTATTTAAATCTTAATTCAAGGATTTTTTTATTGATCATATAGATGAGCACGGGTTAAAGATTTTAATTTTTTAGTAATAATCGTTTGTTGTAATGCAATCAGAAACGGAGGCTACCTATACGTAGGAATAGATATTTTAAATTATGTAACATGTATGTTTTGAAATGATTGCAGTTGTCTTTTGCTAGCAATTTATGGAGAGATTGTGGTTTATTGAATCATATTTG
>NZHT01000099.1 GCA_002691385.1 Flammeovirgaceae bacterium
TAAGGTAGAAGATGCTAAGGTAGAAGATGCTAAGGTAGAAGATGCTAAGGTAGAAGATGCTAAGGTAGAAGATGCCAAGGTAGAAAATGGAGAAACTAAAGAAAGTGATAAGGGAGCAGCAGCACCTGAAGAGGGTTCAAAATAATTTACCCGATGCGTAAAGATGATTGTTACCAGTTAGGTCATATCGTCAAAACGCACGGCTTAAAAGGTATGGTAAACATTCAATTAGATGTAGACCATCCAGATGGCTACAGTGAATTGGAATCTGTATTTCTAGAGAAATCTGGAAAACTGATTCCTTTTTTTATAAAAGAAATCATAATGAATGGTGTAAAAACACTAATTCATTTCGAAGATATTGACCACATTGATCTGGCTAAGGATCTAGTAGGTCGAACACTTTATCTGCCCCTAAATCACTTACCCGAACTTAACGAGGGTGAATATTTTTTCCATGATCTAGTCAATTTTGAGGTATTCCACTTGGGGACCTTTTTAGGAACAATTGCACAAATTTATCAACCCTCTTCTCAATACCTCGCAGCTGTTTTATACAAAGAACAAGAACTATTAATTCCCATTGAAGACACAATATTCAAAAAAGTAGATCTGAAAAAAAAAGAAGCTCATATCGAACTTCCTGATGGTTTTATGGAAATTTACTTTAGTAATGAGAATTGATATTATCACCTGCCTCCCTGAACTTTTTGATGGGCCAATGAATCACAGCATTGTGAAAAGAGCTCAAAAAAAAGGATTAATAGAACTCTATATCCATGATTTGAGACCATTTACAATCAATAAACAAAAATCCATTGATGATTACGCTTATGGAGGAGGAGCAGGAATGGTCATGATGATAGAGCCCATTGACCGGTGTATAAATGAGCTAAAAAAGCATTCAACATACGATGAAATCATTTTTATGACCCCCGATGGTGACGAATTAAACCAATCTACTTGTAATCAATTATCTCTTAATAAAAACATCATCTTACTCTGTGGACACTACAAAGGAATAGATCAGCGTATACGTGACCATTTAATTACCCGAGAAATCAGTATTGGTGATTATGTTCTATCTGGGGGAGAACTAGCAGCTATGGTTGTTGCGGATAGTTTAATCCGATTGATTCCAGGTGTACTTAATGATGAAAGCTCTGCTCTAACCGACTCTTTTCAAGATAACCTATTAGCTCCTCCTGTGTATACGCGACCTGCCGTTTACAAAGGATGGGAAGTACCTAAAATTCTCCTATCAGGCAATGAAGTTTTAATCAATGACTGGAGGCATGAAGAATCCATTAAGAGGACTAAAGAAAAACGACCTCATTTATTGGATTGACCTTATCGAAAATATATCAAACTGAATATCAGTTATTTTTAAAGATCCGCGATCGCTCGAAACGAAAATCAACAAAAGATATTAAAGTAACTTTACATACTTAACGAAAAATTCATTGAAAATAATCATCAAAACCCTACATGGACTTGAAGAGGTCCTCATGAAGGAAGTTGAACTCCTGGGCGGTCAAAACATAAAAAAAAGAAAACGTGCTGTAGAATGTGAAGGAAATCTACCTTTCCTTTATGAATCAAATTTAAACTTAAGAACTGCCTTACGTATTTTAGTTCCTGTCTATAAATTTACGGCACGAAATGAAACGGAACTATACAATCAAGTCAAATTATTTGACTGGTCCCAATTTCTTGATGTTAGGCAAACTTTTGCTATCGATAATACTATTTTTTCAGAGCATTTTACGCACTCAAAATATGCTGCACTTAAAATGAAGGATGCGATTGCAGATCAGTTCAGACAAAAGTTTGATTTGCGACCATCTGTAGATACTGAGAAACCTGATATCCTCTTCAACTTACATGCCTATCAAGATAAATTCACCATTTCATTGGACAGTTCTGGCCGACTGCTCAATCAACGTGGATATAGGAAACCTGGACATCAGGCGACTCTCAATGAAGTAATGGCTGCAGGTCTTTTAAAACTTGCAGGCTGGGATAAAAGTATTCCTTTAGTTGATCCTATGTGTGGAACAGGGACCATCATCATTGAAGCAGTCCTCATAGGATTAAATATCCCTCCTCAAATAAATCAAAAGGAATTTGGTTTTAAAAATTGGAACAACTTTCAACCTATGATTTGGAATCGCATCAAAGCAGAGGCCCAAGGTAAAATCAGAAGTGCCCCCTTAATGATCGCTGGTGGAGATATAGATGGTCATGCGGTAGCCCTAGCTAAAGGAGCCTTAAAAAAACTGAAAATGGGACGAGATGTTCAGATCAGACAAGTTGCTTTTGAAGACTTTATTCCAAAATTTCAAACAGGAATGATAATCACTAATCCTCCCTATGGTGAAAGAATTGGAGAAGAAGTCGATAGTTTGTACAAAAAACTAGGAGATTCCTTCAAAAAAAACTTTTCAGGTTTTGATGCTTGGGTATTGAGTTCAAATGTTCCAGCACTCAAGCAATTACATTTAAAACCTAGTGAAAAAATGGCTTTATTTAATGGAGCCTTGCAGGTACAATTATGCAAATACAACTTACAAAAAGGTAAATATCCCGAGAAATAATAAATTAATAAAGGTGTTAAAATAATAATAGATTAGCGTTTTGTCTATTATTCATTGGCTGCTAAACAAGTTTGTGTAGTACCTATCTCTGCTTTCTAATTTCCACTTTTAGGTTTTAGGATTACCTTTTTAGAAGAAGACTTAGAAGATCAAGTTGACACTTTACTCGAATTAAATAGGAAATCGTGGAATACTGCTGCGATTGATCTAAATAGGATTCAATAAGATTAGTTCACCCTAACTTGATAAACCCGTTGAATAGTATAAGTCATCTATCTGCTGCTTGAATAAAAGAAATATTCCGCTTTAACCCTTTAAATTTTGTTCTGTTTACGGGTGATTTTTTAAAAACATTATCAAAAACTACCGTGGTCATTTCCTCCCACTCAGTTTTTGATAATTCTTCCCACCCTTGCGGAGCAAATTGAGGTTCATTATGAGGAGTTGAAAATCTATTCCAAGGACAAACCTCTTGACAAATATCACAACCAAATGTCCATCCTTCCATTTTATCCGAAAACTCGGTAGGTATTTCATCTTTCAATTCGATGGTTAAATAAGAAATGCAACGACTTCCGTCCACTACATAGGGTTCTGCAATCGCATCTGTTGGACAAGCATCTATACATTTGGTGCAAGTTCCACAATAATCCTTGATAGGCCCATCGGGCTCCAATTTTAAATCTAAAATTAACTCTGCCAAAAAAAAATAACTTCCCGAATCCTTATTGATAAGTAAAGTATTTTTACCGACCCATCCCAAACCACTTTTTGAAGCCCATGCTCGCTCATGAACTGGTGCGGAATCAACAAAAATACGCCCCTCAATATTCCCAATACTTACCTTCATTCGATCCACGAATTCAACCAATTTATCTTTTATGACAAAATGATAATCTTTACCGTAGGCATAGCGAGCAATTTTGTAGGGTGCCCGATCAGTTTCATCTTTTTTTGGTGAGTAATTGTATAAAAGGGATATCACCGATTGAGCACCTGGCACAAGTTTTCTCGGATCTAATCGGTTATCAAAATTACGCTCTAAATAATTCATCTTCCCTTGATAACCCTTTTTTAACCAAGTTTCAAGATGCTTCGCTTCCTCTGATAAAAAATCAGCCTTCGAAATGCCACAATAGGAGAAGCCCAAATCTAGTGCGATCTCCTTAACTATATTTCGATGGGACTTCATAAATTAATAAGATTATCTAGAGAAAGCCTTGCGACTATTTCCACAACAAGTGAGTAAAATTCAAAATTTAGTCTTCTCAAAATAATGTATTCATTTGTGCTGGGGGTATCATTCCCAAATGCTTGTAAGCTAATTCAGTCGCTTGACGCCCTCGTGCCGTACGCTTAAGAAAGCCTTCCATGATTAAAAAAGGTTCATAAACCTCTTCTATAGTTTCCGCTTCCTCTCCACAAGCGGTCGCAATCGTAGATAAGCCCACAGGTCCACCTTTAAATTTATCAATAATGGTCGATAAAATACGATTATCCATTTCATCCAATCCATGATCGTCAACATTTAATGCTGTCAATGCCATCTTGGCGATTTTAAGTATGATCGATCCATCGCCTTTTATTTGAGCAAAATCTCTAGTCCTTCTTAATAAGTTATTGGCAATCCTAGGAGTCCCCCTACTTCTTCTTGCTATTTCAAAAGTGGCCTCAGGATCAAATTTACAATTTAAAATATCACAAGACCTGCCAACAATTTGGGTCAGGAGCTTGGCATCATAATATTCTAGTCTTGCATTGATTCCAAAGCGTGCGCGCAATGGGGCAGTCAACAATCCGGAACGGGTCGTCGCACCGATAAGTGTAAACGGATTCAGTCCAATTTGTACGGTTCTCGCATTGGGGCCAGAATCCAACATAATATCAATTTTATAATCCTCCATTGCAGAATATAAATATTCCTCAACAACCGAATTTAATCGATGAATTTCATCAATAAACAACACATCTCCTTCTTCGAGATTTGTAAGAAGACCCGCTAATTCACCTGGTTTATCTAGTACGGGTCCGCTAGTTATTTTAATATTAGAACCCAGCTCATTGGCAATAATATGAGAAAGTGTCGTTTTACCAAGTCCCGGAGGTCCATGAAGTAAAACATGATCGAGCGGTTCTGACCGTTTACCAGCCGCCTCAACAAATATTTTTAAATTATCAACTATCTTTTCCTGCCCCGCAAAGTCATCAAAACTGAGGGGCCTCAAAGCTTTTTCTATCTCTTTATCAACAGATGAAAATTCCTCATCGTCTGGTTTTAAATAATCCTCTCTCATATTTAATCAATAGAAAACAAATATAACGATTGAATATTCTAATTAGGTCTTACTAATATTGTAAAAAAAAATCAAATTGAATATTGATAAAAGTAAACAAACTCAAAAAGTACTCTTATTCTTTGCAGCGATCTTACTACTCGTCAAGGTCGTAAGAAATCAAAATACTGATTTATTGATGAATGAGGTGTCAGGATTAACCATGGGTAACATTATCTATAATGTGAAATATAAAACTTTGGAGCCTATCGATTACAGAACCCAAATAGATTCTGTCCTAAAGAAATTAAATAAATCATTATCTACTTATATTCCTGAATCTGAAATTTCAAAATTAAATCAATCCGGTAATTTGGCATTCCAAGATTCTGTTTTTTATCCCGTCCTTGTGGCTAGTAAAAAAGTCTATTTGGCTACAAAAGGTGCATTTGACCCTACCATTGGTCCCTTGATCAATGCCTATGGTTTTGGCCCAGATAAAGTATCAAAAATATTAGATCAACACATTATCGATTCTTTACTTCAATTCATAGGTTTCTCAAAAATTAATTTTAATTCTTCACTCATTACCCTGCCCAAGGGGGCTTATCTTGATTTAAGTGCGGTAGCCAAAGGATATGCTGTGGATATCATTGCTGATTATCTTAAATCCAAAAATATTGAACATGCAATGGTAGAAATTGGAGGAGAAGTTAGAGCTTTTGGCACAAATGAACGTGACGAAGTCTGGAAAATTGGCATTCAAGATCCATTGATAGAATCAGAAGAGTATCAACCCCCTTTTGCAGTAGTCAATCTTGAGAATAGATCTGTCGCTACCTCGGGTAATTATAGAAATTTTTACCTCATAGGAGATAAAATCTTTGCCCACATAATCGATCCCAGAACTGGAAATATGGGTAAAAAAAACATTCTAAGTGCATCTGTTTTCGCGCCAAATTGCATGATCGCTGATGCTTACGCTACGGCCTTCATGATATTGGACATTGAAACATCGATGGAAATTCTCAAAGCAGATGACACCCTAGATGCACTGCTCATTTATCAGGGTGAAACAGGTCCTGACCACATCATTACCGAAGGCATCAAATCGGATATAATTGCAATAAATAAAATCCCATGACCCTCACCATTATCTTGTTAATAATAGGAACCTTTATCGGAGGTTTGGCCTCCATACCTTTAGAATACCAACCAAAAAATATTTTTTTACCTTTAATTTTTGGAGGAGCATATCTTTTTTCTATCACAATAATACATATTTTCCCTGAGCTCTTTTTCCTCTCCTCAAATCCTACTGAAGCTGGTTTGCTTATATTGTTCGGATTTTTCTTCCAACAATTTTTAGAATATTTTACTTCAGGTGTGGAACACGGCCATTTTCAAGAACATAAATCTACAAGATCAAAGTATTATGTACTTGTTGCATTAGTAGTGCATTCTTTAATGGAAGGTGCTTTGCTTACCCATGATTCCCCATTACATGAACAAAACAATTCTTATACCTTGCTATTTGGTATCATTCTACATAAAGCCCCCGCGGCCTTTGCCCTCATGGCAGTTTTTAATAGGAAATCAAAGTTTTCCCGGCAACAATGGATGGCATTAACCATTTTTAGCCTGTCTTCGCCCATCGGGGCCATAGCCAATAACTATTTGGACTTATCCGAAGAAAAATTAAGCCTTTTGTTAGCTTTTGTGAGTGGCGCTTTTTTACATATTTCGACCACTATTTTTGTAGAGACTAGTCCAGGGCACCGATTTAGATTTAATAAAATTGCTATCAGTATAATAGCTGCCTTATTGGCTATTTTCACAGAATTATATTTTGAATAGGTATTACCCTTAAATCTGCTACCATTGATCTTGACGGCCACATTTAAAAATGGGGCACACCTGTGCTTTAAATAATCTCAATAATTTAAATAAAAGATCAATCTCTAATATTTTTTGTTCATAATTTTTTATTCAATTATAAAAAATGAAAATCTTTAAAAAGTGATACACTTTTGTTCTCTTTTAACCTAAATAGAATAGAAAGTAAGTTTTTTACTACTTTTTATGTTACAACTCAATATATTAGTGTCTTATTTAAATTAGGGATGAAAACATACTGGAAACACAATCTGAAATATTTAATTATTTTATTGACCATCTGGTTTATCGTATCGTTTGGGGCGGGTATCCTTTTTGTAAATCAATTAAATGAAATAAAAATAGGTGGTTTTAAACTCGGCTTTTGGTTTGCGCAACAAGGAGCTATTTATGCCTTTGTCATCTTAATTCTTGTCTACATAAAACTCATGAACAAATTGGACAAAAAATACGGCTTCCATGAAGAAGATAATTCTAAAATAAGTACAAAATGAGCATTCAAATATGGACATGGATTTTAGTAGGAATTACCTTTTCCTTGTATATCGGAATTGCCATTTGGTCAAGGGCAGGCTCCACAAAGGAATTTTTCGTAGCCGGAGGCGGCGTATCTCCATTAGCAAATGGATTAGCAACTGCCGCAGATTGGATGTCTGCAGCTTCATTTATTTCAATGGCAGGAATCATTTCTTTTGAAGGATATGATGGTTCTGTTTATTTAATGGGCTGGACCGGTGGTTATGTGTTATTGGCGTTATTATTGGCCCCTTATTTAAGAAAATTTGGGAAATTTACGGTTCCTGATTTTATAGGAGATAGGTATTATTCTAATACCGCTAGAAGTGTTGCTGTTTTTTGTGCATTATTGGTCTCTTTCACTTACGTTGCTGGTCAAATGCAAGGAGTTGGAATTGTTTTTTCACGCTTTTTAGAAGTAGACATTACAACTGGTGTGGTCATAGGAATGATCATTGTGTTATTCTATGCCGTTTTGGGAGGAATGAAAGGAATTACCTACACTCAAGTAGCACAATATTGCGTCTTAATTTTTGCCTTTATGGTGCCGGCTATTTTCATTTCCATTCAAATGACAGGCCATTTTATTCCACAATTAGGTTTCGGAAGTACAGATGAAAATGGTATTTATTTATTAGATAAATTAGACGGACTGCACAAAGATTTAGGCTTTTCAGCTTACACTACGGGGAGTAAGTCTATGCTAGATGTTTTCTGTATAACTGCAGCATTAATGGTCGGTACCGCAGGATTACCCCATGTAATTGTCCGATTTTTCACGGTAAAAAAAGTGGCTGATGCCCGTAAGTCAGCGGTATGGGCATTGCTATTTATTGCCATATTATATACCACTGCTCCGGCTATTTCCGTGTTTTCAAGAACGAATTTAATAGAAACGGTCAGTAATAAAAAGTATGCTGACATGCCTGGCTGGTTTAAAAAATGGGAAACCACTGGCTTAATTAATTTTACTGATAAAAATCAGGACCAAGTGATTCAATACGTAGCTAACAAAGAATTGAATGAGCTTGAAGTAAATCGTGATATAATGGTTTTGGCCAATCCAGAAATAGCCGGTCTCCCAAATTGGGTAATTGCCCTGGTAGCAGCTGGGGGCTTGGCTGCCGCTTTGTCTACCGCAGCAGGCTTATTATTGGTCATCTCTTCTTCCGTTGCCCATGATTTAATTAAAAGAATGATTAATCCGAAGATTTCAGAAAAAGGCGAATTGATTTCTGCAAGAGCCGCTGCCGTAGTAGGTGTTTGTGTTGCAGGTTATTTTGGAATCAACCCTCCAGGTTTTGTGGCAGCTGTAGTTGCTTTAGCTTTTGGATTGGCGGCTGCTTCTTTTTTCCCTGCCATTGTTCTAGGAATTTTTTATAAAAAAATGAACAAACAAGGAGCTATTTCAGGAATGATTGTCGGAATTCTATTGATGCTCTTTTACATGACCAAATTCAAGTTTGGTTGGTGGCTCGGAGGTAACCAAGAGGATTGGTGGCTTGGTATATCCCCTGAAGGATTTGGAAGCATAGCTATGATAGCCAATTTCATAGTTTCAATCATTGTCTCAAAATTTACTCCTGATCCGCCAAAAGAGGTTCAAGAAATTGTTGAAAATATCAGAATACCGAGTGGCGCAGGAGCTGCTCATAACCATTAAGAAGGTACTTATGTCATTACAAATAAACTCCCGAGAAGATTATCATAAAGCATATCAGGAAAGTGTTGAAAACCCTTCGGAATTTTGGGATAAAATTGCCGAAAATTTTTTTTGGAAAGAAAAATGGACCCAAACATTAGCCTATGATTGGAGTGTTCCTGAAACAAAATGGTTTTTAGGAGGTAAATTAAATATTACAGAAAATTGTTTGGATCGTCATTTAGCTTCAAAAGGAGATCAAACTGCCATTATTTGGGAACCAAATGATCCTAACGACGGAGCACAGCACATTACATACAAACAACTCCATAGCAAGGTTTGTACTTTTGCCAATGTTTTAAAAAACAATGGTGTGGTTAAAGGTGATCGTGTTTGCATTTATATGCCAATGGTTGTCGAACTTTCCGTGGCTGTGCTGGCATGTGCAAGAATTGGTGCCATTCATTCTGTAGTTTTTGCTGGATTTTCTTCAAGGGCATTGGCCGCAAGAATAAACGATGCTGAATGTAAGGTAATTTTAACTTCTGATGGTGGTTTTAGGGGAGATAAGGTTACACCATTAAAAGACATTGCTGACGAAGCTTTAAAAACCTGCCCTTCCATTAAAAAATCAATTGTTTTTCAAAGAACGAAGCAAGCTATTGAATGGACACCTAGTAGGGATGTGTGGTGGCATGAGGAATTGACAAAAGTAGATAACTACTGTCCCGCAGAAGTGATGGACTCGGAAGATATACTGTTCATTCTATATACATCTGGTTCTACTGGAAAGCCCAAAGGAATGGTCCACACATGTGGTGGTTACATGGTTTATACTGCTTATTCTTTTTTAAATGTATTTCAGTATAAACCCAATGATATTTATTGGTGTACAGCAGATATAGGCTGGATTACAGGCCATAGCTACATCGTCTATGGGCCATTGGCTACAGGAGCCACTACAGTCATGTTTGAAGGTGTTCCTAGTTACCCAGACTATGGTAGGTTTTGGGAAATCTGTGATAAGCATAAAGTCACTCAATTTTATACTGCTCCAACGGCCATTAGAGCATTAGCAAAATACCCATTGTCTTTTGTTGCTGACCACGATCTGAGCCGTCTAAAAATATTGGGTACGGTAGGGGAACCTATTAACGAAGAAGCATGGAACTGGTATGATAATCATATCGGTAAAAATAAATGCCCAATAGTTGATACTTGGTGGCAAACAGAAACGGGTGGAATGATGATCTCTTCTTTTGCCGGTATAACCCAAGACAAACCCACATTTGCGACCCTTCCCTTACCCGGAATTCAGCCAGTTTTGTTGAATACCAATGGTGTAGAGATTACTGAAATAAAAGCCGAAGGAGTTTTAGCAATTAAACATCCATGGCCCTCCTTGGCGAGAACAATCTATGGTGATAATGAGCGCTACAAAAATGTCTATTTCTCTGCTTACCCGAATTATTATTTCCCAGGAGATGGTGCACTTAGAGACGCGCAAGGAAATTATAGGATTACGGGAAGAGTAGATGATGTGGTCATTGTTTCTGGACATAACCTAGGTACAGCTCCAATAGAAAATGCAATTAATGAGCATAAAGACATTGTTGAAAGCGCAGTGGTAGGTTTTCCTCACGAGATCAAAGGAAATGCATTATATGCCTATGTAATAACCTATGATGGAATCACCCAAAGCGATGAATTAATTATGGAAATAAGAAATCTTGTGGCAAGAACCATCGGAGCCATTGCCAAACCTGATAAAATTCAATTTGTCAAAGGATTACCCAAAACCCGTTCTGGAAAAATTATGAGAAGAATATTGCGCAAAATAGCGAGTGGAGATACTGGAAATTTAGGTGATACTTCCACGCTGCTAAACCCAGAAATAATTGATGGTCTGCAAAAGGGATTTACTAAAAGTTAAGAAATAAAAAAGCGAAAAAGCCATGAAAGAGCATTTTCGCATTATCAGAATTGATTAAAATTAGCTACCACACATTTCGCAACCTTCTGGATCATCTAAAGAGCATTGTATGGCTTGCTGATTTTGATCATTCTCTTTTGCCGACTCCATAGCTTTGGGTTGTACGTTTTCTTCTTTGGTGACAGTAAATTTAATGGCATCTGTAGCGGCTTTGGTTCGCAGATAATACATTCCTGTTTTAAGCCCTTTTTTCCAGGCGTAAAAATGCATAGAGGTCATTTTTCCAAAGTTGGCATTCATCAAATGAATATTCAAGCTTTGGCTCTGACAAATATAAGCCCCTCGATCAGCACTCATATCAATAATGATTTTCTGAGAAATTTCCCAAACAGTCTTATAAAGTTCCTTGATATTAGCTGGAATCTCTGCAATATTTTGTATCGACCCATTTTCAGCTTTGATTTTGTTCATCATATTATCATCCCAAAGCCCTAACCCAATCAAATCATGCATTAGATACTTATTCGCTACAATAAACTCACCAGACAACACTCTGCGCACATACATATTAGATGTAAATGGTTCAAAACATTCATTATTTCCAAGTATTTGTGAAGTAGAAGCTGTCGGCATAGGTGCCACTAACAAGGAGTTTCTAACTCCATACTTTTTTACTTTCTTCTTCAAATCATACCAATCCCATCTACCTGAGTCGGGCGTAACTCCCCACATATCAAATTGGAATATCCCTTTGGAAACCGGTGACCCTTTATAAGTTTGATAGGGTCCTTCGACCTGTGACAGCTCCATGGAAGCCTCCATTGAGGCAAAATAAATCGTTTCAAAAATTTCTCTATTGGTACGTTGTGCTTCTTCAGATTCAAAAGGAAGTCGCATCATCACAAATGCATCTGCCAGACCTTGCACTCCTAAACCTATGGGTCTATGCCTAATATTTGAAGTCCTTGCCTCCTCTACTGGATAATAGTTAACATCTATTACTTTATTAAGATTTTTGGTTGCTACCTTAGTTATTTGATAAAGTTTTTCATGATCAAAAGTTTTATCCTCCTTAACAAACTTAGAGAGAGAAATAGAGGCCAAATTACAAACAGCAACCTCATCTTTAGATGTATATTCCAAAATCTCAGTACAGAGATTACTAGACTTGATAGTACCTAAATTCTTTTGATTAGACTTTCGGTTCGCATGATCTTTATACAAGATATAAGGGGTACCTGTTTCAATTTGAGACTCTAATATCTCAAACCAAAGATCCTGCGCCTTCACTACCCTTCTTGCCTTTCCCTCTTGCTCATATTTCTCATATAATTTTTCAAAAGCTTCTCCATAGCTATCTTCCAACCCTTTTGCTTCATCAGGACTAAAAAGAGACCATTCTCCATTCTCTTCCACCCTGCGCATGAACAAATCTGAAATCCACATCGCATAAAATAAATCTCTTGCCCTCAACTCTTCTTTCCCATGATTTTTCTTTAACTGAAGAAATTCAAAAATATCTGCATGCCATGGCTCTAAATAAATGGCAAAACTTCCTTTTCTTTTTCCTCCTCCCTGGTCAACATATCTAGCGGTCATGTCAAAATTCCGAAGCATCGGAATAATACCATTCGAAGTTCCGTTCGTTCCTTTGATGTAAGCTCCAGTAGCTCTTACATTATGGATGCTTAGGCCAATACCTCCTGCAGATTGTGATATTTTAGCACATTGCTTTAATGTGTCGTATATTCCGTCAATACTATCATCCTGCATGGTCAATAAGAAACAAGAAGAAAGCTGTGGCTTTGGAGTTCCTGCATTGAATAAAGTTGGCGTTGCATGCGTGAACCACTTTTCTGACATTAAATGATAAGTCTCTATGGCGGCTTGAATATCTTCTCCATGAATACCCACAGATACACGCATCAACATGTGTTGGGGACGTTCTACAATTTTATCATTCAAACGCATTAAATAAGCCCTCTCTAGGGTCTTGTAACCAAAAAAATCATAATTGAAATCACGATCGTAATCAATGGCCTCATCTAATTTTTTTGCATTGTTTTTAATTACACCGTACGTCTCTGAGGAGAGTAAAGGTGCATTCTCTCCTGTTTTACCATCTACATAAGTATACATATGCTTCATGGTATTAGAGAAAGATCCAGAAGTTACTTTATGTAGATTGGAAATGGCAATTCTCGCTGCCAATTTGGCAAAGTCTGGATGACGCGTGGTCATGGACGCGGCAATTTCCGCTGCCAAATCATCTAGCTGGACTGTACTTACACCGTCATAAAGGCCATCTATAACTTTTTGGGCTATTTTAACAGGCTCTACAAAATCTTTATTGAGTCCTTTACATAGCTTTTCAATTCTCGCAGTAATCTTATCAAATTTAACTGATTCTCTTCGGCCGTCTCTTTTTAGTACTAACATGGTTAATTTCTTAAATTAAAAGTCTTGGTCAAGACTGAATTTATCATTATCGTTTTCAGTATTCAAAACACCTGCTTTTTGATATTCCCCCACTCTTTTTTCAAAAAAATTGGTTTTACCTTGAAGTGAAATCATTTCCATGAAATCGAATGGATTCGTTGAATGATAGATTTTGGAGCAATTCAACTCTACTAAAAGCCGATCTGCAACAAATTCTATATATTGGCACATCAACTCTGCATTCATTCCAATTAATCTTACTGGAAGCGCATCAGTTACAAATTCTTTTTCAATAGTTACGGCATCCGAAATAATGGTCTTTATAGCTTCATCACTCAGTTTATTGACTAGGTGGTTATTGTATAATAAACAAGCAAAGTCGCAATGAAGACCCTCATCTCTTGAAATCAATTCATTTGAGAAAGTTAAACCTGGCATCAATCCCCTTTTTTTCAACCAAAATATAGAGCAAAAGCTCCCTGAGAAAAAGATACCTTCAACAGCAGCAAAAGCAACCAACCTTTCTGCAAAATTACCCTCATCAATCCACCTCAGCGCCCAATCTGCCTTTTTCTTTACACAATCCATGGTATCTAATGCGTTAAAAAGACTATTTTTTTCTTTAACATCCTTAACATAGGTGTCTATAAGAAGTGAATAGGTCTCTGAATGGATATTCTCAATAGCAATCTGAAACCCATAAAAGAATTTTGCCTCAGTATATTGTACTTCTGAAACAAAATTTTCAGCTAAATTTTCGTTGACAATTCCATCACTTGCAGCGAAAAAAGCCAAAACATGCTTAATAAAATGTCGTTCATCTCCAGTCAGGGTAGCCCAATCTTGGAGATCTTGACCTAAATCTATTTCTTCAGCTGTCCAAAAACTTGCTTCTGCCTTTTTATAGTAACTCCAAATATCGTCATGCTCAATGGGAAATAGCACAAATCTATTGTTGTTCTCTTTTAAAATGGGTTCATTTTTTATTTCTACTTCTTCTCGTTCTTCTTGATTACTCATTGCTTATTATTTTCTTGATTACTCATTGTTTATTATTTTCAATTTAGTGACGACAATATTTTTCTACTAACCCAAACAGTTAAATTGCTGGGGTATTAAATGTTACGAACTATTTTAAAATTTGTGTATACAAAGTCAGTAGTGTAAACAAAAGCACTGTGGTGATTTACTTTTTCTAACTCCGTATACAAATCTGTCCAAACCGTACCTAAAATACAAATCAAATTAAATGGAATATTAGGAGTAATAAATTCTGTGGATAAGTGTATATCTTACTGATTTAAAACAATTTAACAGTAATTAAAATAAAAAAACTTGCATCTATTTCCGTTCTCAATAAGGTTAAAAAAAAAAAAAAAAAAAAAAAAAAAAATCATCCACAACTTGTTCAAATTAT
>NZHT01000100.1 GCA_002691385.1 Flammeovirgaceae bacterium
TTATAACGATTTTTTATTAAAATACATTAATGCCTGAGTTGATTCATTCATGCATTTAGAAACTCTGCCTAGTCATTTTCATTTTATTTATTACCCTAAATAGTTGTGAAAAATTAAAGGAACAAAAGTGGTTATTATGCTGAAATCTTGAAAAGTACTATTGATAGTTTATCTTTGGATTTTATATTAGTAATTGAAAATTTTATGAGTATTTACAATAAATATTTAAATGAAATTAAGGAGCGAAAATCCATCGGTTTAAAAGCCAAACCAATAGACGCTGCTCCTCTTTTACATGAAATAATTTTGAATATAAAAAATAAAGATAGTGAACACAGAAAAGCCTCTATAGATTTTTTTATTCATAATGTTTTGCCCGGTACAACAAGCGCTGCAGTCATCAAAGCAAATTTTTTAAAACAAATCATTCTAAAAGAACAGAATGTAGCCGAAATCTCATCAAAATTTGCATTTGAACTATTATCCCACATGAAAGGAGGCCCATCCATCAAGGTTTTACTTGATATTGCCCTAGAATCTATTGGTTCTAAAGCCAAAATGGCTTGTGAAGTTTTAAAAACACAAGTTTTTCTTTATGAAGCAGATATGGAGCGTTTGGTGGATGCTTATAAGAAAGGAAATAAAAATGCCTTGGAATTACTAGAAAGTTATGCTAAAGCTGAATTTTTTACTAAAATTCCCAGTTTACCCGATGAAATTGACATAGTAACTTTTGTTGCTGGAATTGGTGATATCTCGACAGATTTGCTCTCTCCTGGCAGTGATGCTCATTCAAGATCTGATAGAGAGTTACATGGACAGTGCATGTTTGACCACAATAAAAAACAACAAAAAGAATTATTGGCTCTGAAGAAAAAATATCCAAATCACAGAATAATGCTTATTGCCGAGAAAGGTACAATGGGTGTTGGCTCTTCACGAATGTCAGGCATCAATAATGTAGCCCTATGGATAGGTGAAAAGGCTAGCCCGTACATACCTTTTATAAATATCGCACCGATAGTTGCTGGTACCAACGGAATTTCACCAATTTTTCTTACTACAGTAGATGTTACAGGTGGAATCGGTTTAAATCTTAAAAATTGGGAAAAAGCTTATGACAAGCATGGAAATCCTATTTTAGACGAGAATGGGGAACCACTTATCAAACAAAAATATTCAGTTGATACTGGATCCTTATTCACTATAAAGACAAAGACTAAAAAATTATATCAAAATGGTAAAGAGGTAATGGATATTTCCTCTGCATTTACACCTCAAAAAATGGAGTTTATGAAAGCAGGTGGTTCATATGCAGTAGTTTTTGGTAAAAAACTTCAAACTTTCGCAGCAAATATACTTGATATAGGTATTAGAAATGTCTTTGCTCCCGCGAAAGAGATATTTAATAAAGAGATTGGACTAACCGCTGTGGAGAAAATATTTAACAAGAACTCTGTTGGAACATCAAAAAAAATATTACATGCTGGTTCATATGCTCGTGTCAAAGTAAACATTGTTGGATCACAGGACACCACAGGTTTAATGACATCCCAAGAATTAGAAATGATGGCCGCAACTCTCATTTCTCCAGGACTAGATGCCGGTTATCAGTCAGGGTGTCATACTGCCTCAGTTTGGGATTTAAAATCTGCAGAAAATATTCCCAAGCTGATGAACTTTATGAATAATTTTGGTCTTATTACTGCTCGTGATCCGCAAAATCATTATCATCCAATGACGGATGTAATACATAAAGTTTTAAATGATATTACTATTGATGACTGGGCTATCATAATCGGTGGTGATTCGCATACAAGAATGTCAAAAGGAGTTGCTTTTGGAGCTGACTCTGGGACTGTAGCCCTTGCTCTTGCAACTGGCGAGGTATCAATGCCAATTCCTGAATCGGTAAAAGTTACTTTCAAAGGAAAAATGCATTATCATATGGATTTTCGTGACGTCGTCCATGCCACCCAATTGCAAATGCTCAAGGAATTTGGTGGAGAAAACGTGTTCCAGGGAAGGATAATTGAGGTTCATATTGGGACTTTACCCTCAGATCAAGCGTTTACATTTACAGATTGGACTGCTGAAATGAAAGCTAAGGCATCTATTTGTATATCACAAGATGATACTTTGATTGAATCTTTACAAATAGCGAAAGGTAGAATCCAAATAATGATTGATAAGGGTATGGATAATGAAAAAAATATCCTGCAAAATCTCATTAATAAAGCAAATAAGAGAATAAAAGAAATAACATCTGGTGAGACTCCCCCATTAAAACCAGATGAAAATGCCAAATATTACGCGGAATTTGTTGTGGATTTAAACATTATTGAAGAACCCATGATAGCAGATCCAGATGTCCACAATGAAGATGTTTCAAAACGATATACTCATGATATTATCCGTGAGCTATCATTTTATCAGGGAAAGAAACATGTTGATTTAGGATTTGTTGGCTCATGTATGGTACACAAGGGAGATATTAAAATTGTCTCTAAAATGTTAAAAAATCTAGAAAAATTTCAGGGAGAAGTTAAGTTTAAGGCTCCCTTGGTAGTTACAGCACCCACGTATAACATTATCGATGAACTTAAGAAAGAGGGGGATTGGGAAATTCTTCAAAGGTATTCAGGATTTGAATTCAATGATAATACACCAAAAAGTGTTGCTAGAACAGAGTATGATAATATTTTATACCTTGAGCGCCCAGGTTGTAATTTATGTATGGGAAATCAGGAAAAGGCTGAAAAAGGAGACACTGTTATGGCTACTTCTACAAGATTGTTTCAAGGTAGAGTAGTTAAAGATTCCAATCGTAAAAAAGGAGAATCTTTACTTAGTTCAACACCTGTTGTTGTTCTTTCTGCAATCCTTGGTCGGATACCAACCCTTGAAGAGTATAAAATCGGAGTTAAGGGAATTCAACTTACCCAATTCGCCCCACCTTTAAAGAAATTAACTTCAAAACCTAATCATTTATTGTCTTACTAATATTAGGTTAAAAAATGATTTGGCGCAAACATGTTGAAGATATGTTGAGTATTATCAAACGACCAATACTTTGACTTTCATTTGTTTAACTGTCTTTTTGTATATATCTAACTAAGGGGAGGTGAAAAAATAAAGATTTCAAAAACATTAAAATTAAAAATCAAAAAATATCAACATCAAATTAGAAGAATCTGACATATCGATTCCCACTTCAATAAAATTTATTGTTTAAAGTCTCGTTTAAAGGCTATTTTTTGAGCTGATGAAGCATCTGAGTCATAATAGTAACCCCCTGAATCGAAACCTTTCAAATCCTCTGGATTACTTATCGCATGATCAATAATATATTTTGCCATCAAGCCTCGAGCCTTTTTTGCAAAAAAAGATATAGTTTTATAATGACCATTTTTGAAATCTTTAAACTCAATATCTATCACATTGGCTGAAAATTCTTTTTTGTTTACTGATTTGAAATATTCATTTGAGGCCAAATTGATAATAATGTTGTCGTTTTGTAATTTAAGATCTCCCAACAATAAATTCATTATTTTAGTATCCCAATAATCATATAGAGTCTTGTAATTGTCAAAAGCAAGTTGAGAGCCCATTTCCAGTCGATAAGGTTGGATCAAGTCTAGAGGCCTGAGCAGGCCATATAGGCCAGAAAGGATTCTAAGATGTTTTTGTGCAAAAGAAATTTTTTGTGAATCAAATGTGGACGCTTGTAATCCTTGATAGACATCTCCATTAAAAGCAAACATAG
This sequence comes from Flammeovirgaceae bacterium, assembly GCA_002691385.1. GTDB lineage: Bacteria > Bacteroidota > Bacteroidia > Cytophagales > Cyclobacteriaceae > UBA4465. The sequence goes on from NZHT01000100.1 coordinate 3,767, forward strand.
CAGGTTGACTATGGTCTAGTGACGGATTTCTTTCAAAATCATGAAACCTTTGAACGTTTAGTGCTGCCAAAGAAGTACTGATACTCATCAATTTTTCAATATCTTGAACAGATTTTTTCCGTAAGGTGGCGATCAGTTCATGGGAATAATTCAAGAGTCTGGGCTCCGTAACTTCAAGATCATATCTTGTAGTGAAGTCAAGGTTTTTAGCTGGGGAAATGACTATAATCATAGGCTAAATTTAGCATTCAATTCTCAGATTGCTGACTACAATTAATGATTTTTTTTGAGCCTTAAGGTAATCATGAACTATNGGTAATNCAATATAATAGATTTAGGAGGCNGACAAGTTTACTAANACCAAATAAAAAGATTGAAATTAAGCTAAATTATAAAGTTTTTATTNAACATTTTTTNAAGATTAATTATATTCTAATACAATGTTCGACTATTTTTTCANCAATCCTCATAAAAGGTTTTNTCTCGATNAATTATTGTACAATANNATAGTTATACACNATTGATTTCNACCATAAAATNAAAAAAAACACNATGTTNCTGAACCAGCATTTTACTTACTTTATTAAAAATTAATCATAATGNATTGCTTAAGACATTTATTTAAAAATTGAGAGATCTTCTGAAATAATATTTTCATAAACATGAGTATATGTTTCAATTAGTTTGATAATCACTCCAAGGAATCTTTATATGTTTGCGTACTAAAGATTTGAAAATTTAAAAAAATTAGATAAACCATTCTAATTAAAGTTATAACACTTAGTCATAACTTTAAATTAATTGATTTTTAAATCACTCTATAAATAAATTCATAATGAAGGCAATATTTATAATATTGATGCTAATATTATCCTATTCAGCCTCCAGCCAGTGGCTAACTACAAAAGGAAAGGTAATTGTCAACGATCAAGATAATGAAGTTTTATTAAGAGGTATGGGGCCAGGGGGTTGGATGGTTATGGAGGGATATATGATGAAAACAGAAGGCTTTGCTGGAACTCAGCATGAAATTAAATCGAATTTAATAGATTTGATGGGCGAGGAAAAGACTGAGCTCTTTTTTGATAAGTGGTTGACCAATCATTTTACTAAGCGTGATGTAGACTCTTTAGCGGCTTGGGGGTTTAATAGTATTCGATTACCCATGCACTACAATCTCTTTACCCTTCCAATCGAAGCTGAAGTCGTAGCTGGTAATCACACATGGCTTAGAAAAGGATTCGAAATGATAGATAGTCTTCTTGATTGGTGTGCTTCAAATGAGATTTACCTTATTCTTGACCTTCATGCTGCTCCAGGGGGGCAAGGTTACAATGCCGATATATCAGATTATGATGATTCTAAACCTTCTCTTTGGGAGAGTAAAGAAAATCGGGATAAAACAGTTGCCTTTTGGAAAAAAATAGCTGAGAGATACAAAGATGAACCATGGATAGGGGGATATGATTTAATTAATGAAACAAACTGGAATTTACCTGGCGGAACTCTTCTGAGAAACTTATATGAGGAAATTACAGATAGTATAAGAGCAACTGGAGATAAACATATTTTATTTATTGAGGGAAACTGGTTTGCAAATGACTACACTGGTTTGACTCCGCCATGGGATGACAATATGGTTTATAGCTTTCATAAATATTGGAGCTCTTTAGATGATTTAGACTGGATAATTCCCTTAAGGGAACAATATGATATTCCTTTGTGGATGGGTGAGTCAGGTGAAAACTCTAACACTTGGTTTACAGATGCTATAATTCTTTTTGAAGGACATAATATAGGATGGGCATGGTGGACCATGAGGAAAATGGAAAGTATTAATAGCCCTTACAATATACCGATAAATCAAGGCTATAAAGATTTGTTGGATTACTGGAGAGGAGAAGGGCAAAAGCCCACTGAAGATGAGACCTTTGAGGCGGTTATGCAATTGGCTGAAAATTTATTAGTTTCTAACAATACGTTTAGGCCTGATGTTATAGATGCCCTCATGCGACAACCTAACACGAAAGAAACAATTCCTTATTCCCATCAGAGCATTCCGGGAAATATATATATGTCTGATTATGATTTAGGAAGAAATGGCATTGCATATTATGATATAGATGCGGCCAATTATCAATTGACAACAGGTCAATGGCAAGCATGGAATTCAGGCTGGGCATACAGAAACGATGGAGTAGACATTGAAGCCAATGATTTAGTAAATGGAAACGGTTTTCATATAGGATTTACTCACACAGGTGAATGGATGAATTACACTATTAATGTTAAAAAATCGGCAACTTATTCATTGAATGTCCTTTTAGCTTCAGAAGAAAGTGGAGGTCAATTTCATTTGTCAATGGATGGGGAAGACATCACACCTCGAAGAGCTGGTAATAGTACAGGTAGTTGGACAGGATTTGAAAACTTAAGTATTGAAAATGTCTACCTTGAAGAGGGAAAACATGTAATGAAATATCACATTGATAATGACATTCCTTTGAATGTTAGTCATATTACTTTTAACGTTACATCAGATGAAAATATTGCGCCTTTTACTGTTATAACTGGAACTACTTTTGAAGATCAAAAATCTATAGTTGTAGTATTGAACGAAAAAATTGATGATGCTTCTGTAGCAAATACAGCTAATTTATTTTCAGTAACTGTGAATGGCGAAACAAGATCAATCAATGGGATAACTCAGGCTGAAAACAAATCAAGAACCTTGTTAATAGAATTATCTGGAAGTTTAAAGCATTCGGATGAAATTAAATTAAGCTATTCGGGCAGTACTATTATCTCGGAGTCAGCAAAAGTTTTAGGTACATTCAGTAATTTAGCTGTGTTAAACAACTTGCCTGCTCAGTTAGTTCTTCCAGGTATAATTGAGGCTGAGGACTTCGTAAACATGTCAGGATTTCAGACAGAGCAATCTGCTGATGAAGGTGGGGGCCTTAATCTTGGTTATGTAAATATTGGAGACTTTGCAGATTATTTGATTTATGTGCCATCTGAGACAGAGTTTACTGTAAAATTGAGAGTTGCTGCACTTTCAGTTGAGGGATCATTAGGCTTTTATTCAGTTATAGATTCCATTGAAAGTGAACTTTTTACCATCACCACCCCAGTTACTGGAGGATGGCAGGATTGGGTTACCATTTATACCAAAGCATTGATGCCAGCGGGGTCCTACACACTTCGCTTAAAAATTTTGGGCGCGGGAGAATTCAATCTTAATTGGTTTGAATTTGCAAATGTAATAACTGGATTTTCACTTAATAAAGAACTTCCTTTTTATCCTAATCCTACAAAAGAATCAATTAATATAGATAATCTTAGATATAATGATTTTTCTATTATATCGATGAATGGATCAGAACTTATGTCTGGTGAAATACCTGAAAACGGATTATTATCATTAAAAACTTTGTCCCCGGGCATTTACGTGATAAGAATGATTAGTCAAAAAACAGGAAAATCTAAAAGTTATAAGTTAGTGATTGCAGAATAATTAACTCAAAATACATTGATATAGTCATTTATTAATTGTCATACTATTTGTATCATCAAGATAATAATTTTATGTTTTCTTAAGATTTTCATGCTATGGAAAGAAGTCTCAAGATTATATTTAGCTGAATTAATGGTATTTCTATGTATATTCGATGATTATGAAAGTTTTTATTTCTATGTTTTAAAAAATACAATACAACTTACGGTTATAAACGAATCAGATCAATCTTAACATTAAAAATCGGTAAGTTTTAACTACCCCGATTTATACCTTAAGTGTTAAATTCTCCACTAAAAAAAAATATTTTGTTATCTTTATTTCTTTTTTCAACATCAATTAATTTTGTATACCATGATTGTCAATTTAAAGAAACAAAAATCCGTAATAAGCGGCTTCTGGATACTGTGCCTTTTCATATTTTTCTTGATAAGTAGTTGCAGCACACCTTCAAAAAAAGGGGCTGAGAGTACAGANAAAGTAGAGGCATCGTCCAATGNAAGCAATGAAAATTCTTCTGATAGTTTGACAGCAAAGGATAGCGAACATCCTTCAAGTGAACATCCTTCAANTGATGCCGAAAGTAGTGAGCACCCTTCTGATAACNCAGTAGGGGATGAGCATCCAACAGATGGATCTTCAGACTCTGATCACCCGCAATAGTTACGATATTATATTTTGGAGGGTGTTCTTTTAAAAGAAAAATTAGTCTTAACGAAAACAGACTTACCTCCAACTTCAAATATTGGGTAAGCTAAAAAATTTATAGGACCTGATTGAGGTAATGGTTCAGGCCTAAGGTCTCTGCCACGACTGAGCTCTATGCGATTTGCAGGATGATGTCCGAAATAATAAGTGGCCAATGGTGTATATTTGTTAGCTTCACTTATGTCTACTGGCCACCATTTTCCTTCCGCGTAGAACTCTGCCCAACAATGGTAACCATCAATGTCTCCATCATTACGCTCTGAGGGAATAGATGCACCTACTGCAAACCTCGATGGTATTCCCGCTGAGCGGGTGAGTGATATAAAAAATGAGTGAAATTCAGTGCAATTACCAGATTTGGAATCGCAAGCGTAATTAGCATCACCCGTACCATAAATACCCTCCTTCGCATAGCGCATATTATCTATAATATAGTCATACAAAGCTCTTGCTTTCATAAGTGGAGTACTGGCTTCTTTTAATTCAAATACAGAACTGGAAATAAGCTCAAATCGATCTCCTATGGGATTTAAAGAAGTTGCTTTAAGATGTTTCTTAATATTCAAATTATCCTCAATATAAGCCGATTTTTCAGTTCTATGAACCTGATATTGTATAATGATTTTTTCATAAGAATGCTCACTCATAAGCTTAAGATAAAGTATACTATTCTTATTTTCTTCCTCAGAAAGCAGTTGATACTTAACAGGAGCATCAATGGATAAGATTTTAATTTGCTGAAAAGAATCACTTTGCGCTATTGGGAGCCAAATTTCTGCAGAGTCTTTTAATTCAGGTAACTGTACGTTGTAGGTAAAATTAAAGCGATCAGAGCTTTCAATAACACCTAAAAGCTCTGATTCCGCATTTTTAATAGGAACTGTATACCAAGTTTTATCTTCAGCTTGTTTCCATGCATAATAAGGCTTCCCATTGAGCTTATGAACTTTTGTTTTTGTTACTTTCATCTTATCCGCCGTACCTTTCAGAAAAAAGTCAACATCATATACATCTCCATTTGATGTCGCAAGATCTACGCAGGCAAAGAATTCATCGTTTCCTAAAATGGATAAATATTCTGTATGTACCCTAACAAGCTTAAGACTCAATTCCACACTGTCGTTCCAAAAAGTAAAATAACCATCGCCTTCTTTTATTTGAGAAAAAATATTAGATCTTATGCCGCGTTCAATATCTTTAATAGTTACCCTTTTCCCCTTTAAATTATCTACACTTCCAGAAAGATGACTTTTATTGCTTTTACGTGATTGACAATTTGTGATGGCAATCGTAATAAAGATGAATATTACTAAATAATTAAATTTCAAAATCATTGATAATTGATTAGAAAACTAATTTAATACAAGAAATTTCAATTGAAGCTATTTAGTAAGATTTACATAAAATATAGAAGAAAATTGTTTCAGAATTGAGAAAAAAATTAGTTTTACAAATGTCAGATTAGCTATTGAATAAATAAAAGTTTAGACATTATGAAAGTCATATCAATAATTTGTGTTTTAATGTTAACCATTTCAGCATGTAGCATATCAACCGAGTTGGGTAATAATAAACTAGAAAGGAAAAATACATATGATGCTCTAATTGTTTATGAAACAGCGAGAGCTACCGACTTACGCCTTTCAAAAGCAGGTGAATACGCATTTAAGGATAAAAAACAAGCATTAGAATGGGAGAAGTCCATCTTTGTAAATCCGAATAAGCAGTACCAATCATTTCTCGGAATAGGAGGTGCTATAACCGATGCGAGTGCAGAGGTTTTCGCCAAACTTTCTTCAGCCACCCAGCACGAGCTCTTAGATGCCTATTTTAGAAAAGGAGGTATTAATTATAATATTGTACGTACATCAATCCACAGTGCAGATTTTGGATCGGGTAGTCATACCTATATAGAGGAAGGAGATAAAGAGCTTTCTACATTTTCAATAAATAAAGATAAAGAATACAGAATTCCTATGATCAAGCAAGCCTTGAACTTGATAGGTGAGAATGCCGTTTTTTACGCCAGTCCTTGGAGTCCTCCTGCATTCATGAAATCGAATAATAATATGCTGCAAGGGGGTAAATTACTTCCAGAATACTATGACGCTTGGGCAAAGTATTTTGTGAAATTTATTGAAGCCTACGAAGCAGAGGGAATGCCTGTCTGGGGAGTAACAATTCAAAATGAACCCATGGCAACTCAAAGATGGGAATCGTGCATTTATACGGCAGAAGAAGAGCGAGATTTCTTAAAAAATCACTTAGGTCCTGTCATGGCGCACGCAGGACATGGAGATAAAAATATTGTTGTTTGGGATCATAATCGTGATTTAATTGCCAACAGAGCAAATACGATATTCGACGATCCAGAAGCTTCAAAATATGCTTGGGGTATTGGTTTTCATTGGTATGAGACATGGACTGGAGGTAATTCAAAATTTGATAATTTAAGACTTATCCAAGAAGCTTATCCCAAAAAACAACTATTATTTACCGAAGGCTGTAATGAAGGATTCGATTCCACAAAATATCAGTACTGGCCTAATGCCGAACGTTATGGCCATTCAATGATTAACGATTTTAACAATGGTACGGTTGGCTGGACAGACTGGAATATCCTTTTGGACCAAAACGGTGGGCCAAACCATGTCAAGAACTTCTGTTTTGCCCCAATACATGCCGATCTAATAGCTGATTCTCTAATATATACACCTTCATATTATTATTTGGGACATTTTTCCAAATTCATCATCCCTGGAGCTAAACGAATTAGCACATCATCAAGTCAAAGCTACTTAGAGAGTACATCTTGGATGAATCCGAATGGAGAAATAGTAACCATAGTCATGAATTTAACCAATGAGAAGCATGAATATTCACTATATATTAAAGACAAAGAATCAAAATTATCAATAAACCCTAGAGCCATTCAAACGATTCTTTACTAGTACTAATTATTGATATTCTAAGTCAAAATATAAAATTGAGCTAAAATTTGTTCATTGACAGATGTAGCTCTAATATAATAATTAAATACATAAATTTTAATCCTCGATGGATACATATTACTTCCAAATTTATAGCTATAACGCATACTATGTCTATGCATGTTCAATGTTAAACTTGTTTTTTCTTTTGCGGAGTTAATTAAATTAAGTATTATTAAGTTATAAAATCTTTAAACGATGAGTCACAAACAATATAAAAATTATTCAATCCTCTTTATCATTTTATTAGCACTCATGAGATGTACTTCAACATCAACTAGAGAAAATACTGATTTGGAGACTGAAAAAGAACTTGTGGCACGAGCACTCAAAATCCACGATCGTATACTAACAGTTGATACTCACGCGGATACGCCTTTACGCATGATTGAGCCTGATTTTGATATGGCGGATCAGCATGATCCCTATGAAACAGGATCTAAAGTGGATTATCCAAGAATGAAAAAAGGAGGACTAGATGCAATTTTTTTTGCAACATTTGTTGCACAGGATATTAGAAATAATAATGGAAATAGTAGAGCAAAAGCACTTTGCCTTCAAATGATAGATTCCGTTTTAGCTAGCACTAAAAAAAACGCAAATGACGTTGGGCTAGCTCTTAACCCAGAGGATGCCTACAGACTGGAAAAGGAAGGAAAGCGAGCTATCTTCATCGGTATTGAAAATGGTTATCCAATCGGTTCTAATGTCTCCAATGTAAAACTCTACTTTGAAAAAGGAGTGCGCTACATTACTTTGGTACACTCATCAAACAACGATATTGCAGATTCCGCAACAGACGATGAGGGCCCCGAGCATGGAGGTATCAGTGAGCTCGGTGCAGAAGTAGTTAAAGAAATGAATAGACTCGGGATTATGGTAGATATATCTCATGGAAATGATAGTGTATTCTATGATGCCATTGCTCTTTCAAAAGCTCCAATAATCGCAAGCCACTCTAATGCACGTGTTGTAACTGATCATAAGCGAAATATGACTGATGAGATGCTGAAGCTAATTGCAGAGAATAGAGGTGTTGTTCAATTGACTATGCTTTCTGATTACTTACGAGAAGCTCTTCCTAATACTAAGCGCGATTCCGCTATGGCAATTCATATGGAAAATATGAAACCTGTCGAAGAAATGACACAAAAAGATCGTGAAGATTACCGTACTGAAATTGATGAAATAAATGAAAAATATCCAGTAAAAGAAGCCAATGTGAAACATGTTGTGGATCACATTGATCATATTGTGAAAGTAGCAGGAATCGATCATGTGGGTATAGGTTGTGACTTTGATGGAGGTGGGGGTATCGATGGTATCTTCGATGTGAGTGAAGTGATGAACATTACGATTGAATTAGTGAAACGAGGATATTCTGAGGAGCAGATACAGAAAATCTGGGGGGGTAATATCATGCGTGTTTTAGGAGAAGTACAAGAGATTGCAGAACAAATACAAGCCGAAGAATTATCTTAAATAACTAAATCCAAAGAAGGTGTACAAACTACTGTTTGTATTATTTCTGTTTGTACAGTCTACTCAGGCCGCTCTTCATCCCTTGAGATTGTCGTTGTGCGAAATTGAGTATTCATCTCGTGAAAAACTTTTAACGATCAATCTCAAACTGTTCCTGATGGATGTAAACGAAGCATTGGTTTTTGATCCAAATAGTACAGAGCTTGCATTTTGTCAACCTAATGAATCAGCTGACGCAGAACGGTTATTACTAGACTATCTTAATCATTTTTTCTATGTTAAAGTAAATGGGGAAAAGGTAACCCTACAAATTAAAAGTAAGAAGTTGAGCGGCGAAGGTGATAATGTAGCCTTGGGAATATTTTTTGAATTTAGGCAAGGTCAGTCTTTAAAATCACTCGAAATTAAGAATGCTATTTTTACAGACTTATTTTTCGATCAAAGTAATATTATCTATGTTCATGTAAACGGAGGTTCCAAAAGTCTTATGCTTAACAAAAAAACAACAACTCATCAATTAACTTTTTAAATGCATCCATTTCCATTTTACTTGCAATTGGGCTTCGAGCATATCTCCAATCTGGCCGGGTATGACCACATTCTTTTTCTAATAGCACTTTGCGCTGTTTACAGAATCGAGCAATGGAAAAACATTATGATTCTGGTAACTGCGTTTACAATAGGTCACAGTGCTACATTAATACTCGCATCATTTGGTGATTTTACCATTCCTTCCCATATTATTAAGTTTCTTATTCCAACGACCATATTCCTGACTGCTACACATAATGTTATTGGTAAAGGTTTGACTGAAAAGTCTATAAGAATGAGTCGAAACTATATCATGGCACTGTTTTTTGGATTNATTCACGGAATGGATTTTTCTAACTATTTTAAGGCNTTGTTATTTGACGAATCATCCNTTATGATTCCCTTATTAGGATTCAACCTTGGTATAGAGCTAGGACAAATGCTGNTTGTTTTAGCAATTGTGAGCATTTCTTTCGTATTTCTCAATCTCATTAGTATTAAGCATCGTGAATGGAATATATTTATTTCAGGAGCCGCTGCGGGAATGTCTCTAGTTTCTATGTTTGAAAATAGGTTTTGGTAAGAAGGCTTTATAAATTATAGTTTTATAGTTATTTTTTGAAAGGCTTGAGATTATCTTCTGTGTTCTACATTTTTCATCTTGTAAAGTATCCATGTCAATATTTTAAGGGTAATGAGTACTCTTTCATTTTATATAGATATGTATTTTAAATTGTTATATAATTTATATTATGTTAAGTTGATATTTTAACAATATACTCCTTGAGAATGGAATAATAAAGGCACATAGTTAATATTAACCTACTTTCCCTAAGATGGCATAAATTAAAAGTGTAACCACACACAAACCTATAGAAAACCCCTTGGTGTACTTCCATTCGGTCAAATCTATCAAGTCAATAATACCGGTATTTAGATTTTTTTGATTTGGGTAGAAATATGAAACAGAAAACATAATAGCCACGTTTAATAGGAATTCTATACCCCATATATGAATAAAATGAAGGTCAACCTCTAAAATAAAAATACAAATAATGTAAAAAGATAATCCCGAAAAAAGAGCCGCTTTAGCTCCCATAGCCGATATTTTAGGTAAAAAAAACCCTGCAAGCATGATGGAAGCCACTGGAATAAAGAAAATACCATTAAGTTGTTGCAAAAGCTGATAAAGGCCGTCTGATGCATTGGCTACCATCGGTGCACTCATGATTGCGAATAAGGCCAATATGGCTGATACTGATTTTCCAACCTTGACCATTTTGGTATCGCTAGAAGATGGATTGATATATCTTTTATAGATATCCACACTAAAAATTGTGGCAGCACTGTTAAGTACACTGTTGAATGTACTCAGCACCGCACCCATCACCACAGCCGCAAATAGACCCGTAAACCATTTGGGCATAACCTTTTTAATTAACTCGGGATAAATCATGTCTTGCTGATCGTAAAAGCTATCTCCAAAATAATAAAAACCAATAACCCCTGGTAATATGATGATAATAGGGATAAATATTTTTAACACTCCCGTATAAAGCAAACCTTTTTGAGCCTCTATAAGATTTTTAGCACCTAAGGCTCGTTGAATAATATTTTGATTCATACACCAAAAATATATTTGATTGATGATCAATCCTGTAAATAAGGTTTCAAAGGGCATGACCGAGTCTCTAGCCCCAATTACATTAAACTTTTCTGTAACGGTGTTAAATACTTTTTCTAAACCTAGGAGCATATTTCCATCTCCGATACTCACCAAAGCTAGTATCGGAATTGCTGTTCCTCCTATCAATAAGCCATATCCGTTGACTGTATCTGAAATAGCTACGGCCTTTAATCCACCAAAAACGGCATATATAGACCCCAATAAGCCAACCAACCCTACAGTTATCCAAAGACCTTCCGTCTTGCTTACGCCAAGAACGCCTGAAATATCAAAGATGCTTTCTAAATTAATGGCTCCAGTATAGAGTACTATAGGTAAAAGAGTTACTACGAAAGAAATAATCAAAAATAAGGCTACGAAGGTTCGGGTCAAGCTGTCAAATCGATTTTCTAAATATTGGGGAATCGTAGTTAAACCCATTTTTAAGTATTTTGGAACAAAATATATGGCAGCTAGTACTAAAGCAAGTGCGGAAGTGACTTCCCAGCCAATAACAATGAATCCATTTTTGTAAGAAGAGCCATTCATACCAATCAAATGTTCCGTGGAAATATTAGTCAATAACATAGAGCCTGCAATTACAGGACCGGTTAAACTTCTTCCTCCCAGAAAATAACCATCCTGTGAATCTAACTTTTCATTTCTAAGTTTATACCAAGAATAAATTGCAACGAACATTGTGAATGTCAAAAAAGTTATAAAAGTATACATGTTCTGTTTTATCTATAAGTTAAATTTTATAATGATTTTTTTTGAGTGGTTATTTTAATTAAACATCTCTTTTAACATCACTATCCTATTTTCTCGAATAGATGTATTGGCTGCCCATCCCATAGCCAATGAAATTAGACCATCGTGAACTCCTACTTTTGGCTCTTCGTCATGAACAATGCAATGAATAAAGGCCTTCATTTCATTAAAATAAGAAGGAACATATCTATCCATAAAAAAATGAAGCGGTAAGGATTCTGTTCGGCCCTTTTTATTAAAGTAGTAATGATTATCTGATTTATTATTCTCTGTACCGACCATACCTTCGGAACCAAATACTTCTACTCTTTGGTCATACCCATAAACAGCTTGACGGCTGTTATCTATGGTAGCGATGGCACCACTTTCGAAAGTAATGTTTACCACCGCAGTATCGATATCTCCAGCTATTCCAATTTCAGAATCTACAAGGTTTCTACCTAAAGCAAAAATTGATTTGACCTTGCTACTGACGATAAACCTAGCCATATCAAAATCATGAATAGTCATGTCTAGAAACATCCCACCAGAAGATTTTATATAATTAATCGAAGGTGGTGCAGGATCTCGACTTGTGATTTTAATTATTTGAGGTTCCCCTACTTTTCCTGCATCTATTAAACTTTTTATTTTCATGAAATTTGGATCAAATCGACGATTAAATCCCAACATAAATTTAACACCGGACTTTTCAACAATTTGCAAAACTTTTGTTGCGGTTTGTATTGACAAATCCATCGGTTTTTCACAAAAAATATTTTTACCTTCCTTAGCCGCCTTTATGATGTTTTCTGCATGTTGATTCGTTGGAGAACAAATGACCACGGTATTGATCTCCTGATCAGAAATAAGATCTCGATAATCCGAATAAAACTTAGATATGGAATATTTCTCTGCCAATTGCCGAGCCTCTTCATTAATATCTGAAATCGCTATAACATCTACTTCTGAAAATTTTTGCATAAGATTATCCAGATGAATCTGTCCCATTCTCCCAACTCCGATAATTCCTATTTTTATTTGCTCCATTTTGATTTTTTTTAATGGATTATAGTTCCTTAAGCAATTTTAATTAATTCATTTTTCTTAAAAGATTGAGTCGCAAGTTCCGCTATAATAGTAGAACGGGTGCCATCATGAGCAGAAACACTTGGTTTTCTATCCTCGAGAATACAATTTACAAACTCTTGCATCTCATTGACAAAGGCCTCATGGAATCTCTCTGAGAATGAATAGGTACATTCTTTACGAATACCAACTGCATCAATAAGTTCTACGAGATTTTTTTGTGGTACAGAACCAATTCTAATTTGTCCTAGCGTGCCTATTATTTCAGTTTCTACATTATAGCCATGTGGAGCCGTGCGGCCGGCCAATAAAAAGGCCATACTTTCATTTTCAAATTGCATAAGGGCAGAAACATTGTCACCATCCTTATGTCTTGAGAATTCTTGATGTGCATAACAGCCTCCAATAGCATAAATAGATTTGGGCTCTGATTGTAAAAACCAGCGTGCCAAATCTATGTCATGAATGGCCATATCAAGAAACTGACCTGCACTGTTGGCTGCATATTTTATCGCCCCATCAATTGCTGATTCTGGATCTACACTGTATCCCCTAAATAATATGGGTCGACCAATATATCCAGATTCTATTTTTTTTTTGGCATAAGCATATGAGGGGTCGTAACGCCTCATAAATCCCAACATAAATACCGAATTAGGTTGGAGAGCAACGGCTTTTTCAACTATCAAACATTCGGCCTCAGAGACTCCTAGAGGTTTTTCACAAAACACATGTAATCTTTTATCCAAGGCTGAAATCACTTGTTCGCAATGCAAATTTGATGGCGAAATAATCGCCACCGCATCTAATTCTGCTTGTGCAAGCATTTCATTATAATCTGTATAACATTGGCCAAGTCCCCATTCCTTATTAGCACGATCTAATTCGTCTTTCTGAAGGCTACATACTGCAGATAATTGAGCATTTCTCACATTATTTAATATATTATCAGCATGTTGGTTTCCAAGTCTTCCTAAACCTACCACTCCTATTTTAACCTTGTCCGTAATCATCTACTTATATTCATTTCATAAATAAATTTTTGTCAGACCTAATTGGTACTCATCAAAAAATAGGCCTAACATATCTCTCATAATCCAAGTCCTTTGAGATACTCACGATTACTCTGAGCACATTGCTTTGGGTTTCCCATCCCAGGCAGCACATCTTGTTCGACTACCGCCCAGCCTGAATAATTGTATGCTTTCAATACATCAATAAATTTTTTAAAATTAACAGTACCTTTACCTAATTCACAAAAAATACCGTTTTGTACACTTTTGAAATAACCCCATTGGTTCAAACGTGCCTTTTTGGCAACCTCGATATCAAAATCTTTAAGGTGGATGTGCCAAATTCTTTCATTATACCGAGTCAAAGCTGCAATGGGATCTCCCCCACCATAGCAATAATGACCTGTATCTAAACACAATCCTACTAGACCCTTATCTGTATACTCAAGCAAAGTGTGGATCTCATCTGGCGTCTCAACATAACCTGCGCAATGATGGTGAAAAACTGTTTGAAGACCATAAGCTTCATTTACCGCATAGGCAATTTTATTAACCCCTTCGGCAAATATCTCCCATGAATTAGAATTTAACCCCATGTCGGGAGTAATTTTTCCAGCATTTGTTACCCTCTCTTCTTCAGCTCCATTATCATCTGATAATACTATTTTCGCATGTTCATAGCCGGCATAATACATTAGCCCAGCAACTTTTAAAGCATATGTAAGGCCTTTCAGATGGGTATTTGAATTTTTTAAATTTACAGGAACAAATGCACCAATTAAATCTAAATCACGCTTAGATAAATTCTGAGAAAGCCTATTTGGCTGACTAGGTAAAAAACCCCAATCTCCTAACTCCGTCCCTTGATACCCTGTTGCCCTCATTTCATCCAGAACTTTGCCATAAGGAGCAAGTTTTCCTTCTAAGTCAAACTCAAGTACTCCCCAAGAGCATGGAGCATTGGCTAGTTTTATCATACTAATTACCTTTAATACTGTTAAAATTTTCTTGACCATTCTTTTGGCCATCTTTCTATAACTACTTTAGTCTGTGTGAAAAATTCAATGGCATGTTTCCCTTGACCATGTAAGTCACCAAAAAAGCTATCTTTCCATCCACTAAATGGAAACTGCGCCATAGGAGCTGCTACTCCTATGTTAATTCCAATATTCCCAGCCATTACTTCATTACGAAACTTTCGGGCGCTTGCACCACTACTTGTAAATAAACAGGCAGAGTTTCCATATTTACTTTTATTTATAAAGGCAATTGCCTCTTCAACGGTCTTCATATGTAAGAGACTCATAACAGGGCCGAATATTTCTGTTTCTATTACCTTCCCATCCAATGCCAAATTTTCTAAAATAGTTGGAGCGATGAAATTACCTTTGTCATATCCCGATACTTTAGGAGTTCTCCCATCTAACAAGAGATTGGCACCTTCGCTAAGGCCTAAATTTATTAACCCATTAATTCTTAATTTACTCTCAGGGGTAATCACAGGTCCCATGTCTACTCCAAGATTTAAACCAAAACCAGTGTGTTTACTTTTTGCACTTTCATAAAGTGCCTCCCTCATGTCATTTTTTTGATCACCAACGTTTAGGATAACAGAAGCAGCCAAACATCGCTGTCCAGCACATCCATACACGCTATCAGAGACAATTTTAGACGTCATCTCAATGTCTGCATCAGGAAGAATGACTACAGGATTCTTAGCCCCACCTTGCGCTTGCACTCGCTTTCCGTTTTGAGCGCCTTTGGCATATATATATTTTGCTACATCAGTGCTTCCCACAAAACTGATCGCTTTAACCAATGAATGCTCCAGCAGCGCATCTACGGCTTCTTTTCCCCCTTGTACCATATTTACCAATCCTTTGGGTAAATCTAATTGATCGATGAGATGAAATATTTTGATCATCGTCAAAGGCACCTTTTCTGAGGGCTTAACTACCATAGCATTACCACAAGCAATGGCATAAGGAAGAAACCAAAAAGTAATCATGGCTGGAAAATTGAATGGAGCAATACAAGCGGTAACTCCCAAGGCCTGGCGAATCATAAATTCATCTACACCACTGGCGATGTCTTCAGAAAATTCACTCTGCATCAACATGGGCGTACCACAAGCAGTTTCTATATTTTCAATGGCACGCATCAATTCTCCTCTAGATTCTTCTAAAGTCTTACCTGACTCAAGGGTAATAGTCTCGGCCAAATCCTCAAGATTTTCATCCATCAGCCTCTTAAGTTTAAAAAGAGGTTGAACGCGACGCAAAACTGGAACCTTTTTCCATCCCAAATGCGCTTGATGGGCTGATTTAATAGCTATATCCATATCTCTGTCTGAGTCTGATCCAATAGGAACTTCAGCCAACAACTCTTGTGTCGCAGGATTCAACACCTTTACTGTTGACAGATTAGCACTCGCTATCCAGGTGTTATCAATATAATTTTTTAATACTTCCATAGTATTGAGTCAATAAATTTTCATTTTAATAATAAAACCTTTGATTTTTCTTGTTTTCCAGATACTCTTTGTACGCTTTTTGAACGCTCTTCATTTGAGAAACTTCGGCAATTGGTACTTCCCACCAGGCATGTCCTTCTATATCTTGATGTCGATCACATTCGGTATAAATAACAGTAGTTTTATTTATAGATTTAGCTTTAATCAGTGCATTTTGAATATCTTTAAATGATTGACATTCAATTACATAAGCTCCTAAACTTCTAGCATTACTTGCTAAATTAACAGGAAGTGTAGCATTCTTATTTGTTTCGTCACCCTCAATAATACCTGTCTTTTCATTTCTGTACAAAAATCGAGTACCATAACCTTTGCTGCCAAGTGAACGTGACAAAGATCCGATACTTTTATAGCCATTGTTATTGATTAAAATGATTGTGAGTTTAAAATTTTCTTGAATGGAGGTAACAATTTCCTGAGCAAGCATGAGATAACTCCCATCTCCTATCATGACATATATTTCTCTGGTGGGATCAGCCATCTTTGCACCCAATCCTCCGGCAATTTCATAGCCCATACAGGAATTCCCATATTCCAAATGAAACCCTTTACTGTTTTTTGTTTTCCACAACTTATGTAAATCACCAGGTAGACTGCCCGCAGCTGAAATCATGACATCATTTTCACCAGAAAAATTATTTACAGCTCCAATAATTTCTCCTTGACTTAAGCCTTCCATATGTCTATAATTATAAACTTCATCTACCATTTTATCCCATTTCTCATTGAATTTTTGGGCCTTCTCACGATAGTCTTTATTTACTTCAAATTCTCCCAAAAGAGTCTGCAGCTCTTCTAATGTAACCTTGGCATCTCCTTGCAACATCACGCCACCATGCTTCGCAGCATCTAATTCGCATACATTGATATTAATGAATTTAACTTCAGGATGCTGAAAGGCAGTTTTAGAGGCTGTAGTGAAATCACTATACCTTGTGCCAATACCTATTACCAGATCCGCCTCTCTTGCCATTTCGACTGCACCAATGGTTCCGGTAGCACCTACAGCCCCTAGATTTTGTGGATTGTCAAATCTCAATGCACCTTTGCCTGCAAAGGTTTCAGCTACTGGAATGCCTGTTTTACTGATAAATTTTTTCAAAACCTCAAGAGCCTCGCTATAGTGCGTTCCACCCCCCGCTATAATTAAAGGTCTATGACTATCTTGGATCAATGCTGCGGCCATAGCCAATTGAGAAAAATCAGGTCGTGGACGTTGGATTTTCCAAACTCTTTTTTGGAAGAGTTTTACGGGAAAGTCGAAAGCCTCAGCTTGAACATCTTGCGGCAAGCACAAGGTAACAGTCCCCGTCTCAACGGGAGAGGTAAGCACCCTCATCACTTCAGGTAAAGATGAGATCAGTTGTTCGGGACGATTGATACGATCCCAATATTTTGATACGGGTTTAAAGCAATCATTAACTGAAAAATCTTGAGATAAATTAGATTCAAGTTGTTGCAAAGCAGGAGCAACATTTCTCTTGGCAAAGAGATCGCCTGGTAATAGTAAAACAGGTAACCTGTTGATAGTAGCCCCCGCTGCCGCGGTGATCATATTGGTCGCACCCGGGCCAATTGAAGTCGTACAAACAAAAGTACTCAAGCGATTTTTCATCTTTGCGTAAGCTGCAGCAGTATGTACCATAGCCTGCTCATTACGACATTGGTAGTACTTAAGATCATTTTGTTGTTGCAAGGCTTGACCTATTCCTGCAACATTTCCGTGTCCAAAAATACCAGAGTATCCGGCAAAAAATTGATGTTCAATACCATCTCGAGCTACGTATTGTTGATTAAGGAATTTTATAACTGCTTGCGCTACGGTTAATTTTAGAGTACTCATGTCAAAATCCTCCTTTTAATTCAATAAACAATAATGATTCCTTCAGGGTAGGCATAAAATTGGCACAGCCGGGTTGTAGTACTACTTGTGCTCCACTTGCATTACCCATCCGACATGACTTATACATATCCCATCCTTTGAGATAACCATAAATAAATCCACTGGCGAAAGCATCTCCTGCACCCAATACATTCAGCACATCCACTGGAAAACCTGGGACTTTTTCTGGTTCTTTATTTGATTCATGGATGGTGACACCCTCTGATCCATTTTTTACAATGAGAGTTTTTACACCTAATGCTAGAATATGCGAGATAGCCTGATCTATATCACCGGATATCTTTGGTGCGGATATTTGCTGGTCTATGATATGAATCTGTTCTTTGGAATCGAGCATCGTAGCCAAAACTTCTTCTTCCGTCCCGATAGCAATGGTAACCCTTGGTAATATGGACCGAGTAGTAATTCCAAATGATCTCAGATCACTCCACTGGTCCGCTCTAAAATCTAAATCTAATATGACATCAACATTATATTTAACGGCTCTTTCAATGGCATATAATACAGCACTCCTACTCGGTTCAACATTCAATGCCGTTCCCGAAATTTCCAATATTTTACAATTTTCAATCTGGGCTTGCTTCACATGGTCAATGGTCAATTGACTGTCGGCACAATTGTCTCTATAGAACACTAATGGGAACTTATCAGGGGGTTGAATACCCAAGAGTACCGCACTGCTTCTTGCATGGCTGAGTTTAGGAATAAATTGAACATTAACTTGCTCTTTAGTTAGAAAATTCAAGATAAAGTCCCCCACTTTGTCAGTTCCTACAGCCGTCAAAAGTACCGCATTGAGACCTAGCCTACTACAACCTACCGCTATATTAAGTGGCGATCCTCCCACAAAGGCATCAAAACCTTTTATATCTACGAAATTTGCTCCTATGCTTTGGGAGTATAGGTCAATCGAAGACCTCCCCATCGTTATCACATCCATCTCACGTTTTACTTTTCCCATTTCTATTTATTTAGCTGATACCATAGGAATACGTGAATCTTTCCCAGACCAGGAATTATAAATCCATTCATGATCTGGATCATTGGTATTGGCCAGCGACTGATCACTTCCCGTCAAAAAATTGAGATAATAAATATTATAACCATGTCCAGCAACCACAGGATGATATCCTTTGGGTACCATGACCACATCATTATTCCTGGCAACTGCTATTTCGTCAAGACTTCTATCGCCTGTATATACTTGTTGAATGGCATATCCCTGAGACTTATCTATCTTATAAAAATAAGTTTCTTCTAAACGGGCTTCTATAAGGTTTCCGTCATTATCTAAAATACGTTCATCATGCTTGTGAGCAGGAAAGGAGCTCCAATTTCCAGAAGGCGTATATACTTCTACAGAAACCAAACGCTGACAATCAAATCCGGGCTCAATCAAAGAGTTTATTTGTCGAGTTGCATTATCCCCTCCGCGTATTTCAATGAGAGACTTAGTTGGTTCTTTGAATTGGGCCGGATGATCTTCTGTGGTTTCGCACCACCCCAAAGCGATATCTAGCATTTCAGATTCCGCAGTAAGCTCAAATTCCGTATTACGGGATAAATAAAGCGTATGTGCAATGCCGTCAAAAACATGCTTTCGACCCTTCTTTGTTTTCCAGCTGCCTTGATCTGTTTTTACCGAATAGTCCCCTGAAAGTAAAATAATACCAAACTCATTCTCTCCGGTAAAACCTTTCCAAACCTGACCTCTTTTAAGAATACGAGCATTGAAATTAAGAAACTCCCACCCTGCATCCTTGGCAAGAATTTCTTGATAAATTCCATCTCCCGTTTGGGAAGCCTTCATTAATAACGGATATTTTAAATCTTTATGCATTACTTAATTTATTAAAAATCATCAATTTTATTTATCGACCCAAGAAGGTCAAATTTTTTAACTAAAAAATCTTCCTGTGCTTTAATATAAGCTTTACCAGGCACAACTGGATCAAATTTATTCGGATAATTATTAAAAAACTCCCTATGAATTCTAGTCCATATCAACCTTGTATCGGTGGCAATATTCACCTTACAAATGCCATATTTTATAGATTCTTTTAATTCTTTGGAATCAACACCTTTGGCATTTGTTTTTAACCTCCCTCCATACTTATTAATATTTTCTATTTCAAAGTGATTAACAGAAGATCCACCATGTAAAACCAGGGGTAATTTAGGTACTCGCTCTTGAATTTTTTTAAGTATATCAAATTGCAATCCTTGTTGACCCGAGAATTTATACGCACCATGACTCGTTCCTATAGCAATAGCCAAACAATCGCATTTCGTCTTATCAACGAAATTCACTACATCCTCAGGATTGGTATATCTGGCATATTTTTCATCTATAGAGATATCATCCTCAAAACCACTTAAAACGCCCAATTCTGCTTCGACAGATATATTTTTCAAATGAGCCTTGTTCACTATATTTTCGGTAATTGACACGTTATCTTTAAAATTTTCATGACTCGCATCAATCATCACTGAAGTATAGTGATCAGAAGCAATTGCATCAATGGCATGCTCTTCATCACCATGATCTAAATGTAGGGCATACACAACATCAGGATAAATCTTCGATGCTGCATCAATCATACTCAGTAACATTTCTGGACCGGCATAATTACGAGCGACGGGTGTCGTCTGCACAATAAAAGGTGACCTACACTTATGGGCTGCAGAAAATAACCCCAAAATCTGTTCCATGGTAAACACGTTGACCGCAGCAATCGCATATTTTCCATAACATTGTTCAAAAAGATTTTGAGTCGTTAATTTCATTTATCGCATGTGTTTTGTTTTAACCTCAATCCATATATCCGATGAAGCAGACTTATATTAATTTAAATCCCATCAAAAACATCCAAATTAGGCAATTCTTTATTTAATTTTTGAATCCCTTCATTCGATATTTCTGTCTGCCAAATATAAAGGCGCTTTAAACCTTTCAAGTGCTTTAAAGAAACTATACTTTTTTCAGTAACAGAAGATCCATACAAGTTCAAAATTTCTAGATGATTTAAATTTTTTAAGAAGGCTATACCCAAATCGGTAATGGGATTATTATTTAACTTTAGGCTTGTTAAGTTATTTAGCTGACCTATTGTTTCCAGCATTTTATCATTGATATTTTTGTTACTCAAATCCAACCAAGTTATTTGCTCTTTAGCCTTCAATAAAAGTTGAATTTGACTTTCACTGACATTATTTGTCAAGGGTTTTACGTGTAAAAAGTTATTACCACTGGCTAATGGTTTCACCAATAATCCGACAGACCTCATTTGATTTTTTATGCTATCGCTTAAAGGAGAAACCTGAATAGTTTCATAATAAGCATTTAATTTTAAATTAATATCAAATTGTTTTAAAAGTAAGGTTTCTATTTCATTCGGTACCTCATATTGAGTGATACTAGATTCGAAAGAAGCACCACTTTTTATCCACCACTCTACGATTTTAATTTCGTTGTAAGTCAATGGGTCACCAGTTGGAGGCATGAATTTTCTACTGCTTTGAGGCAATGTATTTCTCAGAAATAACTCACTCTCTTGAGCTTTACCTGGCACTAAAATAGGGCCACCATTTCCACCTTCCTCAAACCCTTCCTTTGATGTAAGCAATAAACCACCATTCTTCTTCATCTGATTATGACATCGGCTACATTTGCTCTTTATTATGGGTTGTACCAAATGTTCAAAAACAATCAAAGAATCAAGATTTCGAGGAATGGTTGATTTTAATCCTTCTTCAAGTTTAATTCCTGCAATTTTTTTTACAAAATTTGGTGCATATTCAAATAGGTAACCAGTCCCATGAGTTAAATTTCCACCAAAATGTCCAGTAACTAAAACAAGTACTGCCAGTAGCAGTAGAGCTAAAGAAGAGGCCCCCTTGAATAGCCTCAAGTAATTTTTTTTTATTCCCCAAGTAAAAAAAGATAAAATTCCTATCCCTATCCCTAACCATTGATGCCAAAAAAGCAAGTCATTATCATAGCTGCCTCCTATAGACAACAAATAACCGAGTATAGCTGATAAAACAGCACCTATGCCACCACAGAAGATTATTATGGAAATAGTAGAATCAAGATCGGCAAATTTATTCTTAAAGACCTTTGAAATTAATTCCATTATTACAGCCATTAACAAAAAACCTATAGGAAGATGCACTACCAAAGGGTGAAAACGTCCAAGAAATAATTCAATGTTCATAAGAGTTGTTTGAAAAATTCATATTGAAAAATAATCAAGCTAATATATCATTAACAACAGTTCCGTGCACGTCTGTCAACCTATACCTTCGACCCTGATGTTTATATGTTAATAGTTCATGATCAATGCCCATAAGATGCAACAAAGTCGCCTGAAAATCATGAACATGAATACCATCCCTAACAATGTTATAACCAAATTCATCTGTTTCTCCATGAACAATTCCAGGCTGTATTCCACCACCAGCCATCCACATACTAAAACATCTAGGGTGATGATCTCGACCATAATTATCTTTGGTTAATGGACCTTGAGAAAAGCTAGTTCTACCAAATTCTCCACCCCAAATAACCAAAGTGTCTTCCAATAAACCTCTCTGCTTTAAATCTTTAACTAATGCTGCAGAAGCTTGATCACTAGAATAAGCCAACTGCTGTATTTCATGCGGTAAAGAATTATGTTGATCCCAGCCCATATGATATAACTGTATGAATGGTACATCTCTCTCAGCAAGTCTTCTAGCCATTAAACAATTAGCAGCAAATGTTCCTGGTTTTCTAGCATCCTGACCATACATATCAAATATATAGTCTGGCTCATCAGATAAATCATTAACCTCAGGTACACTTGTTTGCATGCGGTATGCCATTTCATATTGATTCAATTTGGAATCTATTTCCGAGTCCCCCCAGATTGATTTTTGTTGAGCTTCCAAGGCAGCTAGATAATCTAACTCTCGTCTTCGACTTTTTTCATCAATACCTTTAGGATTAGATAAGTACAAAACAGGATCAGTTCCAGATCTAAATCTTACTCCTTGATGATGCGAAGGAAGAAATCCATTATTCCAAGCTTGCATATTTATATTTTGAGGTTCGGACTTACCCCTAGAATGCAAAACGATAAATGATGGTAAATTTTTATTGGGACTACCAAGTCCGTAACTCATCCATGAACCTATACTTGGACGACCTACTTGCTGAGATCCTGATTGCATAAAAACAATTGCTGGCTCGTGATTAATTGCCTCCGTATACATAGAATTAACCATACAGATATCATCTGCAATTGAAGATATATGCGGGACAAGACTACTAAAATATCCACCGGTTCTAGGATGGCGCTTAAAAGGGAATTGAGACCCCACTAATGGATAACTAGATTGTGCTGCAAGCATACCAGTTAACCTTTGTTTACCTCTTATACTATCTGGCATTTCTTGACCCCACCGTTTAGTTAACTCTGGTTTGTAATCAAACAGCTCGATTTGACTCGGACCACCTGCTTGAAATAAATAAATAACCCTTTTTGCTTTTGGCAAGTGGTGGAATCCTTTCAAAACGCCTCCTTGATTTATTAAATTAGTAGTTGAAGATATTTTAGATTTTCCTGACGCTAAATCAGGAAACATTAAAGAGGCAAGTGCCATCGCACCAATACCCCTAGAAGTTGTATTCAAAAATTCTCTTCTATTCTGTTGATATTTTATTTTTTGTAAATCAAACATATTTTAAAGATGTAGTCAAAATCATTAATTTTTATAATAAGATTCAGTAGTATTAAATATTGTATTAGCTATCCTACTCATTGCCGCCAAATTAGCTTGAAATAGCATATTATTAGATTTTTTATGTCCGATACTCAAAAAATCGGAAGCATTCTTTGGATTCGATGTAAAATATTTTAGCTCTTGAAAATATTGAGTATTTAAAATTTGTAATTCTTTTTCATTCGGATAACGACTTGTCAGTGATCGGAATAAAAAATTGATCGCATGGCCATGATTTCCTTTTGAATTGATCCAAGCATTTTCAGCAAGCACTCTACATCCCTCTAAAATTTGAGGATCGTTAAGCAGTACCAGAGCTTGCAATGGTGTATTACTTCTCTGCCTTCTAATTTGACATTCGGCCCTACTTGAGGCATCAAAAATAAGCATATTAGGTGGTGGCATATTTCTTTTCCAAAATGTATATAAACTTCTTCGATAGAGACCATTACTATAATCTTCTTTGTAGCCAGGAAAAAAAGAATGAACATCAGCCTCCTTCCATAAACCCTTAGGCTGATATGGAAACGTCGATCTTCCACCTGTTTTAGAAACTAAAAGTCCGCTTGAAGCTAAAATATTATCTCTTATCATTTCAGCAGATCTTCGATATCTTGGTGCTCTAGCTAATAATCGATTATCAGGATCTATTTCACTTATTTCAGGTCGGATTACGGATGATTGTTTGTAAGTAGCAGAGACTACCATTTGTCTTATCAACCGCTTATAATTCCAATTATTTTTCTGAAAATCTAGTGCCAACCAATCAAGTAGTTCTGGATGTGATGGTAATGATCCTTGATTTCCAAAATCTTCTGCCGTTTCCACTATACCACGACCAAAAATGAGGTACCAAGCCTGATTTACAGCAACACGAGCTGTTAAAGGATTATCAGGATGAGTCAGCCATTTACCGAGTCCAAATCGGTTTCGAGGTAAATCATCAGGCATCTTAAATATACTTTCAGGAACTCCACTATTGACAAATTCGCCTCGAGCATCGTAAATACCCCTATCAAGTATATAAGTTGACCTTTTCTTTTCATAATCTTCCATTACCATGATTTCTTGAACTGTATCAATTAACATAACCTCCTTATTACGAAGTTCTTTTAAATCTTCACGATTACTTTCAATATGAGGGTCAATAAATAAATTATAAAATTCTTTAATACTTGAATCTTTCTGATCGATTGCCTTTTCAAAATCCTTAATTGACTGCTCAGAATTATATAAAAATTTTGCTCCGAATTGGTCTACCTCTTTGTTAAGAACATATAATTCATCAATTAACCCTCCAGTAAAACCTTTATCGAAATGACGATTACCGATTATCAACCCCTGATAACCCATATAAACCGTTGGTTCCCAGGTTAAAAAAGGTTTACTTGATCTGTAAAGAAAGTTACGTTCGATAATAAATGATGCTTCCTCTCCATTAATAAATAATTTCATACCCTCTGCTCGACTTGAGCCATTATAAGTCCATACAAAATGTATCCATTGATCGGTCCTTAATGGGGATGTAGTTTTGATATCTAAAGATTGATAAGGATGAGCATGACTCAATCTAAAATGTAAATGACCCTCTTTAATTACAATATCCCATCCGCGATAACCTTGAATTCTGTTATTTCCATTATAAATGACATGAGCATTTTCAAAGACTTTAGGAGTATTGATCCAAAAGCCTATTGTAAATGGATCTGACCTTTCAAAAACTGCTCTTTTACCATCTGCAATAAATTTACCACTTGCATCACTACGGACCGCTTTACCTAAAATTCCCTTTACTGAAATTATTTCATCGGTATAATGGGGTTCTTCAACTCCCTCAGCTAGATCTTGTGCTTTCCCATTTGACATATAATCAAATGTGATATGATTTACAGTGGCATCTTTTATTGATTTTTGAAGAGTTTTAAAGTTTGAATTTTTTTCGAGCCAAATTTTAAATGTTTTATCATTATTTCTATTTAGTTCAATAATACTTTCCTCCTTTTGCTTTATTTTTCCTATCAGAAATTCTCGTATTGCCTTGGTCTCTGAATCTATTAAAGGTAAGACTGGTCCAGCATTCATCGAATATTTATTTGGTACATTTTGACCATTTTCAATCGCATTCAAACTAAATATGGCATCTCCCCTTTCAATATTTGAGTTGAAAAAACTAAAAAGTTGATAGTAATCTTTCTGACTAATTGGATCATATTTATGATCATGACACCTTGCACACCCCACAGTAAGACCCATAAATGCTGATCCCAAAGTATTGGTTCTATCTGCCACATATTCTACTCTAAATTCTTCCGGGATAATACCACCCTCTGAATTTTGTTTGTGATTCCTGTTAAACGCTGTTGCCAATTTTTGTTCTTGTGTTGCGTTAGGTATCTGATCTCCACCGACTTGCCATAATATAAATTTGTCATAAGGCAAATTTTTGTTGAATGCGTTAATAACCCAATCTCTATATGGCCAAAAAGTATGATGATAATCATCTAGATATCCCTCAGAATCTGCAAATCGTGCTACGTCCAACCAATGTGCAGCAAATCGCTCACCAAAAGCGGGCATATTAATCAAAGTATCGACTAAATTTTCATAATAATTCAAGTCAGTATTTGCCAACCAATAGTCCAAATCTCTTAGCGAAGGAGGTAAACCGGTCAAATCAAAAAATAATCTTCTTATTAATTTTTCTTTGCGAGCCTTCGGTGATGGTGCTATATTATTTAGATATAGCTTATCTAAGATAAAATGATCAATTTCATTTATCGCCCAATCTTCTCCATTAACTGGAATTTTTCTGGTTTTAGGTTTAATGAAAGCCCAATGTGATTTATATTCAGCTCCTTGTTCTATCCACTTAATTAAGATTGCCTTTTCTTTGCTATCGAGAACAAGATTAGTCTTAGGTGGAGGCATTATGAAGCTTTTATCGATAGATAAAATTCGATTTATAATTAGACTTTTATAAGCACTATTTGGTACAACGGCCTTACCATTACCACTTGGCAAAGTTGCATAGGCATGCTCTTTTTGATCTAACCTTAAGTTTGCCTTTTGATTTTTAGCATCTGGACCATGACAAGCAAAGCATTTATCTGATAAAATTGGTTTGACATGAAAATTATAATCTATTATGTCAGGTAACAATTTTTCAGCTTCACGTATTTCTTCTGGTTTTTCTAACAAACATGAAACGCAAAAAACAAGATTAAAAAGAATAACAAAACAATTTTGTTTTGAAATGGATTTTTCCATTAGCATATTAATAGTAAAAATATCTTTGATTTTAAGGTTGACAAATAAGGACAATCAAAATGTAACAATAGATTACATGCCAAATAGATTTTTCATAGTGATAAGTATTGCTTGTCCTTCATTAAAAGGAGTTTAGTTTTTAAAATGCTCTTCAATTTTATCTAAAAAAAGTAACTCTGAATAAAATTGCCAATCAAAATTAATAGTTTGATTGGCTGGATGATGATGGTGATCTTGATCTAAAATATAATTATCTGGTTTATTGAGAGTCCGTGTCAGGCCATATACCTTTTCGAATTCATTACGAATATCATTAAATTTGGTGCGTTGTGACATGATTTTAACCAACGTTTCTTGAGCTTCTTTTTCTGAGGTACTCATATCATATTGCTCTAAGAGCAAAAGTATTTCAAATGAAAAATTAGTAAGCTTCAAGACCTGTTGATAAACCTCGATCATAAATGTATTTTTTACACCCCCCTGAATCAGGGCTTCGATTTTTTTGGCATTTCTACTTGTTTGTTTAATATATTTTTTTGCTTTTGCGATTCTTGTCGAATAAAACGTTGTCCATTCACCTTTTTGATTGACTTTTGGAAGATCAATTAGTAATTCTTCTTTTGCATTATCATTCTTCTTTAATTTGTTGCGATGACTTTTATCGATCACTAGTGCATTGACCCATGCACCAACAGCCAGTTCAAGGGAATCGATAAACGCAAAGTTTTCGTTTACCCATTGCGGTCCAAAAGTGCGATGTCTAAACAAGCTTTTATATTCCTCATTTGATCTTTTATCACCTGCCCATGTATATTCTGAAAAGGCACCAATTCCTCTTTTGTAGAGTTCAAAGTGAGGAGAATCATCATCCCATAGGGTTAATAGTAAACCCTTTAAATTTCCATTTATTGAATTAATAGCAAAAGTTTTAATATTTTCAATATTACTTTCTCTTAGGGGCATTAATGTCCAACGAGTTTGACCTGCAGTTGCTCCCATAACTTGCAGGTCGTTTTTTATGAACCACTCCATAGCCTTCTGATTCCCATAGGTTTGAGGTGTATGGTAATTCCACCTCATGTAAATACAGTTTCTTGGAAATTTATCTAAAAAAGCATTAAGCTTAGATTCATTGGTCTTCCAAATAGAATCTACTTTAGCATCGGAAATAGAAGTATCATAAATTGGGCTCATTAGACCTGCTTCTTTAAGGGGCATGTCATCCCAAAAAATTGGTATACGATTGTTTTTTTGAGCATAGTTAGCCACTTTATTAAGCCAATAAAGTTGTAATTCTAACGCAGACTGACCACTATTTCTTCCCGTAGTTTTTACTTCATCACCTCCAACATGCAAATATTTGCCATATGGAGTAATGGAAAGTGCTTCGTCATAGAGGTCAAATTGAACTTCATAAGTTTTCGGATCGCGAGGGTTGAAGGCCCAATCACTTTTAGGATCATCCCTCAGTTCAAAATACATCGGATGTTTTAAAATGAATGAAGCATGACCCAACCCTTGCACTAAAGGACTGATACTGATGTGCCTTTCATTGGCATACTCACTAATAGCCAACCACTGGCTGGTGCTAAAGGCGTCAGCAGAGCCAATCTTTGGATGGGTTTGATATTTCAATTTATCTTCAATTTCTAAAATGACTCCATTGATTTTTTTGCGTGACATTTCATCAATTAAGTCGTAATAGTAAGCTTCTTTGTCTAAATGGTGTTTTACATCCCAATGGATACTTCGATAAGTGAGCTCAGGATAATCTTTTATTTGAGCAAGGGGGAGGTTGACCCCTTGAAGTGAAGCATCTTCAGCAATTTGATCTAAAGTAGCAAATCCATAAAATAAACCGGCTTCATCTTTAGCTTCAATAGTGATTTTCTTCTGAGTGATGTCTAAAAAATACCCTTGATCAGGTAAATCTAAACCTTTATTGATCTGGAATGAAACTTGTGCTTTTGCTTCTTTTTCGGTTTTTTGGAGTGTTTTAGTAAAGTCAAAAAGTTTTGGTAGTGCATCTTTCGTTGGGCTATAAGCCATGATTAGATCTCTTGGGGCTATAAAAGAGAATTTCTCCCCAATTATGCTTTTTTGGGGGGTAGGTAGAATTAAAAAACTTGCTTTTTTTCTTTGTTGACAGGAAAGAACAAATAGTCCTAATCCCAAAATCATTATTTGCTTTAGAATATTCATAAAATTTTTATTTTAATGTTTCTGAAAGCAATTGAACTACTCTGGTTTTGTAGAGCAATATAACCAGTTTCAAATTTTTCTTAATCTGATTCTAGATCCATTTGCCTTCGTTGTTTTCACATATCAATCTTCTGACCAGGGCACGAATTCAAGAACTTTATTTCTATTAGCCAATATTCAACTTTTTGAGCTCTTTTATTAAAGCCAAATTATAAAACAAACTCATTGAGGAAAAATAAGAGAACTCAACAAAAATTGCTTAGACAATAAAAAGTGATTATCAAATATATTTGTAAATTAATAAATTTTTAGGGCTTATTTTGAGGTGTTAAAATAAAATTTATTTGGTGAGTTTGAGATGCTGGGTTGATTTTGTCAAAGCTCAAATCATTATACAAAGTTAAATGAAAATTAAGGATTACTCTCTCGGGCAATATTCAAAAAGACTCTGCATTATTTATTAATTTTACTTGTGAATTAAATATATGAAACTAATTAAAAAACTTTTATTTATTCTTATAATATGTGGAACGGGTTCATTTACAAATTGCAGTAAAAATGTAAACGAAGAAATTAATTGTGAAAACAGTATCTGCTTATATGAACTATTAACGAACCAAGTATTTAAATTAGAAGAAGAATGTGGTTTATCTTTATACTTATTTTTCCCAACTCAATTACCAAATAAAGGAGTAATTACGGAAAAATATGCATTCGTTAAATACACTTTCCAAGATGATTTTTGTGAATCTGAATGTGGAAATTCCACCGTATATTACGAAAATTATTCGTTATACGCGAATGACTTTGAAGAAGTTGCAATAAAATGTTGTCAACCATTTATAATAGAAAACTCTAGTTATATTCCCGAGATCATAACAATTTCAAAAAATAACAATGAATTAACAGTCACATCATCTTGGGAAAATTATGGTAATTATGAGGGTGAAATTGTAGGCAGTTCTTTTTCATTGAAATCATCAAATTATGATCAGTTAATAGAAAGCTTGAATGGATGTCAATAATTTAGTGAGAGCTTTTTATTATTAAATATTATTACCGTTCAATGGACTTATAATACGGTCATTTAAGAAAAGTGACGTTTTATAATGTTAATAAGCTTTTTTGATCAAAGTAAAATTATTTAAAAATATACCTTCTAAATAATTTTTTTATTCTTTTTAAAATTTTTATTTAAAACAGAACTATTTCCCATTAAATGGAGTTTTACTATTCCAGTTGAGTATTTCAAAAGGGCGTAATGCTAGTGTGACATTAATTAAGGGATCAATAATTTATTTCACTGTGCTGCCCGTCCTTTTGTTCAATACTAGTTACTAAAATTAATTACTTTTTTTTAAAATTCTTTAGTCTATACCTTAAACATAACGTTTATTAAAATATCTGAAAAGTTTTCCAGTATCTTATTTATAAAAAAAGATTCTTCCTCTTAAAGTGTCAATTCAGCAAATCAAAATTCATTTAAATTCTAAATACATATCAAAAAAAGGAATGAGCTCATTAACCACTCGACCATCGGCAGAGTAAATTTTATCATTATGACCTCCAATGTATTCCTCTGCGAAATGTTGAATTTCAAATCTCTCTAATTTTTTACTAAACATTTTTGATGTAAAAGGAATATGAGTTAAGCCATCATTTCTACCCCAATCCAATTTTAATGCCTTAAGACTTTTTAAATTTTCAAGGTGATCATCGATCATATAAATGGGTAAATTATCCTGCCAAAGAGTAATTATATCTTTTTTGGCAACAATACAATCATTCGTATACTCGTAAGGCAAATCAACATAAAAAGGTGGTTTTTTTAAATTCGGAGAAAAAGCTCTGGCAGCAGAAATTATTCCACTTTCTAAGAAATTATATCCATTAAATAATTCCTTTTTAGTAGTAATTTCATTTATTTTTTTAAAAATTTTTGCATCCGGTCCAATTTCTTTTTCCAATCCAAGGAATGCTGGAGACAATGCATAAATAGTTGAAAAAACCTCAGGATATAGCATTCCTAACTTTATTGCACCAAATCCTCCCATTGAATGCCCCGCCAATCCACGACTTTCCCGTTTTGCAAGAGTTCGGAAATTATCATCTATAAAGTTTACTAACTCTTTTGACGTAAAATCAGCCCATAGACCGGTTAGATCTGAATTTGTATACCAGCTACCTTGGTATTGGGTATGCTGATTTGGCAAAACTAAAATTATTGGTTTTATCTTCTTATTTAAAATAGCTTGATCAAGTAAATCATTCCATTTACCTACTTTCATTTCATCAGCATCACTAGATGTAAAACCATGAAGAAAATATATAACTGGATACCTTTTATCCTTTTGATGATAATTTGGAGGCAGATAAATAGTCACATTCCTTATTGGATTTTCACCAATGTTATTTAACAAATAATTGGAGTATATTTTACGAAGTTGTATTTGCCCGTTTTCATTTAAACAGGTAATGTTTTCAGAATTAATTTCTCCATTTACATTTTTACTGCAATTTGTAAATGAACCAACTCCACTGATTACAAAACAAAAAAGAAGCCTTTTAATGAGTTTCATGTTTGTAATTCAAAAAAAATAATTAGATGAATATTAAAGAAATCTAAGTTGATAATATCTCTTTGAGGTTCGCTTGATTCTAATTTGATTTTATATTGTAGATTTAAACCTAATGAAATCAACTTGAAAAAAGCATATAAAATCTAAGAGTAAATAATAATTATTTCTTTATATAATATTTTTAACTGTCTCAAAAATTCTATTTAATTTTTAATCATTTTTTGAAGTGACAATTGTTTGTACATCAGTTTTTCATCTGAGTAAAATACGGTAATCTATTTATCGGAACTTCTATTTCTATAGTTCTCCCTCCTTTTATAATGTTACCTTCATCAGATTGCCATTTCCCATTAGGAATTATTACTTTTCTTTTACCTTCCCCTTTCTTTAAATAAGGTGCAATTAGTATTTCATCCCCTAGCATAAATTGATCATTGATATCTGCAAAACCATTGGATGGAAAAACATATTCCATAGAGCGAACAATTGGCTCCCCTGATACAGCTGAATTTCTAGCTAAATCTAAAATAATGATCTTAAATTTATTTCTTAATTGAACTGCATCTAATACAGCTGAAAAATATTTCTTATCCAGAGTTCGCCAAGGAGCCATGGAAAATTGCATCATTGGCATCAATGCATGAATTTGGGTAGAACGGACTACTAATTCCTGATCAATATTTTTATTTTTTACAAAGTCCAAAAAATATCCACCACCAATCATATCAGGGCAACTAAAAGGATAACCCATTATCCCTTCCAAAAGCATTTGGGGAATTAAGCTACTAAGATCTTCCCAACTATGACCTTTGTCCGCCAAACGTTGCACTAATGGCTGGCCTCCCATTTTCCAAGTAGTTCTGTATTCGTTATAGGGGTAGTCCAAACCTATTGTAGAAAATAATTGAGTATGATCTAAAGAGCTAACCCCTTTTGTTGATTTTAAATTTGCCCCAACTACTTTAGAATTGGTGTAATACCAAGACTCTCCTGCATCAAATTTGAAACCATCAATTCCAAAGTCATTTTTTAACCTATTGAGCTCTCCTTTGAACCATTCAACTCCCTCAGAACGCGTTAAATCTAATTCAGCACTAGCACCGTTCCACCAACGAAAAATAGCTGGCTCTCCACTCTTATCTAACATAAAAACATTTTTTTCTCGTAATTCTCGATATATTTCAGAATCTGGGCTGACAAAAGGACATATCCAAAGCATGATCTTAAAACCAAGATGCTTTAATTCCTCTATCATTTTATGAGGATTTGGAAACCTTTCACTGTGAAAATTCCAGTTACCATAATCTTCCTGCCAATTGTCATCTATCATTATAATTCCTGGCGGCATTCCATTATCTATAATGGCATTAGCATAATTCACAATATCTTCCTGATTTTGATTATATGTTAATTCAATCCAGGTATTATATTGAGGTGCTAAAAAAAATATATCTGGAGGCATTTTACCTGAAGGAGGAAAATAATTTGCACTGGCATACAAGTA
This sequence comes from Flammeovirgaceae bacterium, assembly GCA_002691385.1. Lineage (GTDB taxonomy): Bacteria > Bacteroidota > Bacteroidia > Cytophagales > Cyclobacteriaceae > UBA4465. The sequence goes on from NZHT01000100.1 coordinate 37,267, forward strand.
AGCTTCCTTTAAATTTTTTCCAGCTTTTTTATATACTAATGAAGAATCTCCATTTTCAATGAGGATACTCTTTTCCTTGAAAGTAAAACTAAAAGGTTCCTCTGACCAAACTAATTCTCCATCATTTGACAACAAAAGTGGCTGCAACTGATTCCACCAGTTCGGATCAGAAAAGTTAGCTTTAAATCCATTTTTGATAGGCATTTTGTGACCATCTTGAATAATTCCTACCCACCATTTAGTTTTAGAGCCCAACTGAATATCTAAAGTATAATCCATTTCTTGAGCTCTTATTGATATGAGAGCGAAAAAGACAACCAATAATAAAATGATTTTCCTCATTCCTTATTTATGACCTGCTTTAAAAAAAATAGAAAAATATTTTCTCAAATTCCATTTACTGAGCTAAATGATGATGCTGGTAGCTTTTCTTTATTAAAAAGCGTTCCAATCATCCAATTTTTCCAGCCATACCTAACATGAATTGGTTTACTCACGTTATCAGACCAAACTCTTACTTTGTTATTTACTATCTCAGCTTTTGCAGGAAAGAAAATAAGATCAGTCCCTGCAATTTCAAAATCTTTTAACATTCCTCTAGAAACTAAGCCAGATCCTTTACTATCAAAATCAACTAGTATATAACCTTTTAATATTTCATGATTTTTGTAAAGTGGGCCAGATGATACTAAATCAAAATTATAATTATTATCTAAGGCAAGTAAAGCAAATCTTTTTCCCACATCCTGCTTGTTTGCTGGATGAATATCATCTTTCTCACCAATATCTAAGAGAGTAGCCATTCCTGAATTTGAAACTTTCTTTAAAGATTTTCTTTGAGCATCACGCAATTCATTCGATCTTTCACTTTTTTCTGCATAATCAAAAGGTGCAATTTGTGCATAATAAAAAGAAAAATCATAACCCCAATTATCTCTCCAATCTTCTATCATGCCTGTAAACAATTCTTGATATTCATTATAATTAACAACATTAGCTTCTCCTTGGTACCATATAGCTCCTTTTATCCCATAAGGCAATATAGGGCTCAGCATTTTATCAAATTGCATGGAATAAGCATTTGGATCATCAATTAGATAACCCTCCCGCAACTTGTCATTAATCTGTTGTGTTTTTTGGATTAATTCATCAGCGGAGTAATTATGTTTTACCATAAAAGATCTTTGTGTAGTTATAAAAGCATGATGTCTGAACTTAAATGATCTAAATGGCAATTCTCTTGTTTCGAAAGAGGTTTTTAATAATACAGGACTATTAAATCCCCCAGGACCTCCTAAATCTGTTACCCTAATTGCTAACGTATTTTTACCTTTTCTCAATATTTCTTTTGGAATTTTATAATTCCTTTCTAAGCTCCAATCTGATTCACTCCCAATTAAAATTCCATTAAAATATGTTTGATCAGCATCATCGATACCCCTTGCAATATTTATATGGTAATCATCATTTATATCATTTACCGTTACCTCAGTTCTAAACCAAATAACTGCATCAGACAATAATGATGCATCTATTTCATCAAATACACTCTCAAATCTGCCCTCATTTACTTTGTCTTTTGCATTACTATAATGTTTTGAATTCCAATACGGCCATGATGAATCATCAAAATCAACATCTTTAAATTTTAAATCGTCAAGATCAAGATCAGCCCATACACCCGGTACTTGATATGTTTGNAATCCAAAATCTTTCTCATTTAGCTTATTTATAGAGTCATTTAAATGTANAAATTCTTTTTTTAGTGAATCGTAATCATCAATTTTCGGTATTCTNTTTTTTGTCAAATCAAGTATCGAAAGTTTATTTTGACTTATCCAAGCCTCAACTCTAGTCCCACCCCAACTTGAATTTATAATTCCAATCGGAACTTTTAATTCTTTATGTAATCGTCTTGCGAAAAAATAGGCTACAGCACTGAATTTTTTCGCATTTTTTGGATTTGTGATTAGCCAGCTTTCATTCTTAATAGCTTCTCCTGATAAGTCCATAGGAACAGTAAACATCCTAATATCAGGATAACTTGCAGAAGCTATTTCTGTTTTTTGATCATCAATACACTCTAAACAATGATCTAATTTATATTCCATATTTGATTGACCGGAAGCCAGCCATACCTCTCCAATAAGAACATCTTTGAATTCAATTTCCTCATCAAAAGATTTTATAGTAACTACGTAGGGGCCTCCGGCAATGGGTGTGTTTAACTTTAAATTCCATTGACCCACTTCATTTGCCTTTGAAGTAGTAGATACTCCCCAACTTCCGGAAACCGTTACCTTTTGCTCAGCTTTTGAAACACCCCAAAAAGCAACTTCTTCCTGCTGTTGGAGCACCATATGATCAGAAAAAACTGGTGGCATTATCAGTGAACTACGATCTTTTTCTTTACATAAAACAAAGAAAAAAATCAATGATATGAAAATTATCCAATTTGTAAAATTGAAGTTATCCATGTTCATTTTCATTTATTGACAGATGATATTATTTCCTTTACAAATTCAATTTCATTGGATGAAAATGGTTCTCCGTTTGGATAAAAAATCTCATGATGCCACAGTTTTGGCGGAGCGGTGTAAGTTGAATCCCAACTATTCCATGCATAAATCGTATTGGTCTTTCCTGAAACAAGACCCCAGTTATATGCAGCAACTTCATATTTTTTAAAAATTGGTAATATTGTATTGAATGTACTCCCTTCCCCGCGAGCAAGATATTCTGTGCAAATCAAAGGTCTTCCATATTTTTCAAGTTCCTTAATGGTTTGAAGCGTCCATTCAGCACCGCCATACGAATGAAATGAAATCACATCTGATGATTCAACAATAAATTGCTCTAGTTTTGGTAAACCCTCTGGATTACCCCAATATGGAATACCTCCTTCATAAAGCCCAGCCGTAATTGGTTGCGAAGGATTAACATCTCTAGCCCATCTAAAAACTTTTTTAATTAAAGAAAGTGTGTAAAACCTTTTTTCCATATGACCAGGCTCCATTTTATTTCTATGATATATACCATCATATAAAGGATAGTTTTTGGTATTATTAGGTTGTTCATCATCTGGCAAGGTTACTCCAATATTTGAATATATTTCAACTACCCTTTCCTCTGAAACTCTCGGTGCTCCATTATATTGCCCAGGCTCATTATAAAGATCCCAAGCTATAACCCTATTATCATTTGCAAACTTTTTAATAATTCCTTTTACATATGGTTCTAACTTTTCGTGTTTTAGAGTATCAGTTAAAATTTTAACCCCTGGCGATTGAACCCAACCAGAATTATGGATGTGGGGAATAGGCTCTGGTTGCTTACCTAACTCAGGAATAGGATGCCAGACATCATCAAAAAAAACAAACATGATTTTAATACCATATTTATCAGAAATTTCTAAAAATTGATCAATTCTATCTATAAATCCAATAGAATCTTGATCCCACAAAAGGTCATGCAAAAAAACTCGATGCGTATTCATCCCAATACTTGATGAGAGCTTTAATTCTTTTTCTATTAATTCAAGATCAAAAGTTTCCTCTTGCCAGAACTCAAGTTGATTTATAGAGTTACTTGTTATAAAATTTGTACCTACAAGCCATTTCTGTTGAGAATGCCACTTCCAAATCCGTTCTTTTGACCATCTTTTAGACCCATCATTTAACTTATTAATATTTTCACAACTGAAAAAAATTAAAATTGTACATATTGAAATCCAACGTATATAATTCATTTTTTTAAAATTTTTAAGTAAACTAATAAAATAATACTACGCAACTATAGAATTTATTACTTCTCCATGAACATCTGTAAGTCTAATTGGACGTCCTTGATAATCGTATGTTAATTGTTCATGATCGAAGCCCAAGAGATGCAAAATAGTTGCCTGAACATCATGAACAGAAACACTTCCCTCGACGGCAGAGTAACCTATGTCATCTGTA
>NZHT01000101.1 GCA_002691385.1 Flammeovirgaceae bacterium
GATCATCGATGATAGTTTTCCTTTCGAATATATGTTCGAATTCTTCTTCATAGCTCTCGCTGAACAAAATATTATGAAGATCAAGTTCATTAAAAGTCCTTTTTATACCCCAATAAAATATTAAAGCAGAGCTTGAGCGTTCCTGCGACAGAATTTTTTGTGGTTTGGTGACATTTTTTAGAAGCTTTTGATATGTGGCATAAATATCCATATTGCAAATAATTAAGTCACATTTATGAATTTGCCCGGCTGCCAAAACTCCTGAGATTTTACTTTCGTTATGGATAATCTCCGTTACGGGGGTGGATAAGTAAAATCTTGCTCCTTCTGATTGAGCTAATCGATAAAGGCTTTGACTTATCTGGTGCATTCCACCCTTCGGAAAGTAAGTACCAAGGCCCATTTCTAAATGAGGAATCATTGACATGATTCCTGGGGTTTTGTAAGGAGAAGAGCCGTTATAAGTAGCAAACCGATTGAAAAATTGAATCAATTTTTTATGTCTTAATTTTCTTTGATTAAGTTGGTTAAGAGATTCAAACAAATTCAATCGAAAACAGTTAAATAGGGCCTTAACAGCAGCTAAAGAAAAATAAGTAGACCAGCGATGTAAAGACTTTTCAAGAAAGATAGGCGCAGTAAGGTCATATTTGAATTTAGATTTTTTCAGATAAGTTGTGATATCACCAGGGTCGACTTTAAAAGTCTGACTAACTTCATTGACAAATATCGATGGATCTGATTTTGCGGAAAAAGTGGTTCCATCCTCCCAAAAATAATTACAAAGGATTTCTTTTTTTTTATAATTAAAATGGTCTCTTGGATTTACTCCAAATAGTTCAAATAACTCATTTACGTATTGAGGCATGGTGAATAAAGAGGGTCCCATATCCCAGCGATAGCCTTTGCTGTTAAAACTCGTAATTTTACCACCTGTATATTCATTACTTTCGAAGGCTTTTACCTCGTAACCCTTTTTTATCAACCTAAGAATTGATGCAAGACCAGCGATGCCAGTTCCTATGACTATAGCTTTTTTTTTCATGAATAAGATTTGAGAAAAAAGAAATTTAGTATCTTAAAAATTCTGAAAAGTGTAACCTTTTATCTTGTGAAAAGGTTCCTGTGCAGTTCAATATGTTCTTTAACAACTATATTTTTACAAAATCATTTGTTTTTACTAATATTTTTACTATTATTACTAATATAAATAGTAAATAAAAACTATGGAGATGTGGGATTCCTTAATATTGAAAGATCATTTTAATCTTAAAATAGAATCTAAGAGGTTAATTTCGGGCAATTTCCAAGTCAAATTCTTTGCGGGTCTAAGGCAAAAACAAACTTTTTATGGCTACGTTTTGGTTGATGCAGCTTGTACCTTGAAAGAAGTTGTTTTGAGGATAAAGAGTAAATTATCTCTCATTCAAAGCCAAAAAGACTTCAGACAGCGGCATCTTTATTCTATAGGTAAATCTTCAGATTTAGATTTTAATTTTATCATATTTGACCATTAATTTTTTTGATTACACATTAAACGCAGGTGACATGTCAATAGCAGAAAATTTAAAATTTTTAAGAAAAAAAGCGGGATACACCCAAGAACAGTTTGCACAAGAATTAGGAATCAAGCGTTCTTTAGTGGGGGCTTATGAAGAAGGTCGGGCAGAGCCTAGATTACAAAATTTGTCAAAAATATCTAAAGTATTGAACGTGACTGCAGATGGTCTTATTTTCGGAAATCAAACTACCTTAGAGTCAAACAAATTTCAAAAGGAGAAGATTAAGATTTTATCCATTACCATGGATAAGGAGGAGAATGAGAATATTGAATTAATTCATCAAAAAGCTTCAGCCGGTTACTTGAATGGATTTTCAGATCCCGAATTCATTTCAGAGTTACCTAAATTTCAACTTCCTATGTTGGCAAAAAATGCGACTTATAGAGCTTTTGAAATAATGGGTGATTCAATGCTTCCCTTAACTCCGGGTAGTATTGTTGTTGGAAAGTATATTGATTCTGTTACTGATATTAAAAATGGGAAAACCTATGTGCTAATTACCCTAAATGAAGGGATAGTATATAAAAGGGTATTTAATTATTTGAATGATAGAGGTAAATTATATTTAGTTTCTGATAATCAGGCTTATTCTGCCTATGAAATTGTACCTGAAGATGTGGAGGAGATTTGGGAAGCAAGAGCTTTCATCAGTATAGATTTTCCCGACCCCGATGCCTCTAAAGAAATTTCCATTGATAAACTGAAAGACATTGTTTTAGATATTCAAAAAAATGTGATAGGCTTGAAAGATGAGTTGAAAAGATAAAATCAAGGGCTCTTTAAAATGGTTTCTCAATTTTGCTCTCTAGACCAAACTCAACGCATTTATTGCTCTATGCGCCTTATTAAATTCCAGTTGCCAAAGATTTGAGAGGGAATGTTGACCATTATTAATGTTTTAACCAAGGGTATTTGCTCAAATCAGTACAAATAGATAGGCCATTAGTTTCTAGAATTTTTAGAGTATGGGTGAAGCATTAATTGAGAAGATTTTTATGTTAAGTTTCGTTTTTAACTGGAATAAGTTCAAATCAGTAAAAAAGAAAACAATATGTCCCAGTATCGGAAAATAATTAATGACAAAAAAATTATTTAAAATCTAAATCATTGCATATTTGCCAAAATATTGCTGACATTTTAAGCCGATTCATTCAATAAATCAATATCAATTTAAAAAAGTCATGAGTAAACAACCTATTATAATTACCTTACCCGATGGAACGAAGAAAGAATACCCCCGTCCGGTTACGGCCATGAATGTTGCTCTTGAGATCAGTGAAGGTTTGGCTCGCAATGTTCTAGCGGCCAAAGTGAATGGCATTACTGTAGATGCCTCTGCGCTGATCAATGCTGATTCATCTCTTGAGTTATTGACATGGAAAGATCTTGACGGTAAAGCTACCCTTTGGCATTCTTCAGCCCATTTGATGGCTGAAGCTTTAGAATCCTTATATCCTGGCGTAAAATTTGGTATTGGGCCAGCCATTGATAATGGATTTTATTATGATGTTGATTTCGGCGAAATGGTTTTCGATGGTGAGCAATTATTTCTTATTGAAGAAAAAATATTAGAATTAGCCCGTCATAAGAATGAATTTTTGAGAAAATCAATCTCAAAACAAGATGCATACAAATATTTTGAGAGAAAAGGTGATGAGTATAAACTTGAGTTGATTGAAAACTTAAAAGATGGTGAGATCACTCTTTACACTCAAGGTAATTTTACTGATTTATGTAAGGGTCCACACATTCCTCATACAGGTTTTATCAAGGCTATTAAAATTTTAAATATAGCAGGTGCATATTGGCGCGGAGATGAAAAAAGGAAACAACTTACTCGACTTTATGGTATCTCATTTCCTAAACAAAAAGAACTCAAGGAATATTTAGCTCTATTGGAGGAAGCGAAAAAAAGAGACCACAGAAAAATAGGCCAAGAGCTAGGATTTTTCACTTTCTCACAAAAGGTAGGCAAGGGACTTCCGCTTTGGTTACCTAAAGGTGCAATCTTACGTGATAGGTTGGAGAGTTTTCTTAAAAAGGCACAGGTAAAAGCTGGATACGATCCTGTGATTACTCCCCATTTAGGTAACAAAGAGCTTTACGTCACTTCAGGTCATTATGATAAATACGGAAAAGACTCATTTCAACCCATTCTTACTCCCTCTCAGGATGAAGAATTTTTGTTGAAGCCAATGAATTGCCCTCATCACTGTGAAATTTACAAATCTCTACCCAGGTCATATAAAGATCTGCCTGTACGTTTTGCTGAGTTTGGAACCGTATATCGTTATGAACAAAGTGGAGAGCTCCATGGTTTAACAAGGGTCAGAGGTTTTACACAGGATGATGCACATATTTTTTGTAGACCGGATCAGTTAAAAGAAGAGTTTTCAAAGGTTATTGATTTGACGCTATATGTTTTGAAGGCTTTGGGATTCCCTCAATTTACAGCGCAAGTATCTTTAAGAGATTTATCAACTCCAGATAAATACATTGGGACAGACGAGAATTGGAATATTGCCGAAAGTGCCATTCAGGATGTAGCTAAGGAAAAAGGCCTTGATACGGTTATAGAAACTGGAGAAGCTGCATTTTACGGTCCAAAATTAGACTTCATGGTTAAAGACGCTATCGGTAGAAAGTGGCAATTAGGAACAATTCAGGTTGATTATACGCTACCAGAGCGATTTGAGTTAGAATATGTTGGAGCCGATAATAAGAAGCATCGTCCTGTAATGATTCACAGAGCTCCCTTCGGTTCATTAGAAAGATTTATTGCCATTCTCATTGAGAACACTGCTGGAAATTTCCCACTTTGGTTAGCACCTGAGCAGTTTGTTATTCTACCTATTTCCGAAAAGTACCATGATTATGCAGAAAAAATATTTTTGCAATTGCAAGAACACGATATAAAAGGTTTTACAGATCACCGAGATGAAAAGATTGGAAAAAAAATCAGGGATGCTGAGGTGAAGAAAATACCTTTCATGCTCATAGTGGGCGATACTGAATCTGTAGGAAATACCCTTTCGGTAAGAGCTCATGGGGAAGGAGACTTAGGATCTTTCAGCTTAAGTGAGTTTTTAGAGATGTTTAAAGAGAAAATACATATCTAAAAATTACTTAAAAATAATGAGATTTATTATAATTAAATCAAAATGAAAAAATATTAATAACGTTCATAATAGCCTTTTTAGTGGGATAGCTGTGGGTATTTTATCGGGTATTTTGTTTTACGGACCAAAACAAGGTTAATTAAGTGAACTTTTCCCAGGGATAATAAATTATACACCATATCCAATTTTCATGTTGATTAGCGGTATAGCATTAACTATANTATGGATAATAAGTTTTGATAAAATGAAGGTGAATGACTTGAAAAAGNGTGCGATNACAGNAATGTGATANGGAGCTTTAATCTTTACATTCTTTGATTTCCAAACTTTNNNAATATTTAATNTTTTTTNAGTTNAATTTNCTCTTANTGACATATTNATTTCTTCAATTGTTGGTGTTTTCCAAGGAGCTGCTATTGGTTGGTCTCTTNNAAAATTTGGATAAATAATCANATNGTAGATTTTAAAATAACCTCATGTAAATGGANTTTTTTATCTTTNCAGAGTTTTACAGGGGCTTATNAGNTCNGAAGANNGGATGTTATTATTTATGATAATATGATTACTGTTGTTTTAACAGTTTTAATTTGTCATATTTGCCATTAATTTTAAGATGTTCAACCAGTAAAAACAAAGCAATTAGTAGACAGATAACAAAAAGACCTTTTAGAGGTCGTGCTGAAGAGCCTTACAAGGTCAATGATAAAATATCAGCACCAATGGTGAGAGTAGTAGGAGAAAATGTCAAAGTTGATGTTTACCCCTTGAATGTTGCTCTTAATTTAGCTCAGGAGCAAAGTTTGGATTTAGTTGAGATATCACCTAAAGCTGATCCTCCTGTTTGTAAAATAACTGATTATTCTAAGTTCAAATACGAGCAAAAAAAGAAACAAAAGGAAATCAAATCTAGAGCCCAAAAAACGGTGATTAAGGAAATTAGATTTGGACCTAACACAGATGATCATGACTTTGGCTTTAAGCTAAATCATGCTAAAAAGTTCTTGCATGAGGGGTCAAAGGTAAAAGCTTACGTTCACTTTGTAGGAAGGTCAATTGTTTTTAAAGAGAGGGGCGAAATACTTTTATTGAAATTCGCTCAATCTCTTGAAGAATCAGCAAAAGTTGAACAATTCCCTAAATTAGAGGGTAAAAGAATGTTTTTAATGTTATCACCTAAGCAGAAATAAATAACTAAATAATGCCTAAAGTAAAAACAAATTCAAGTGCAAAAAAGAGATTTAAACTGACGGGATCAGGAAAAATTAAACGTAAGCACGCTTTTAAAAATCATATTTTGACTAAGAAAGGAACTAAACAAAAACGTAATCTTACACAAGCAGGTTTGGTTCATAAATCAGACGAAAATAACGTTAAATCGATGTTGCATATCTGATAGGTTTCAAAGTATAACCCAATGATTGGTTTTAAGAGTATTTTACCACCAATTGTTAAAAACAAATAAAAAAAATGAGATCAGTTAATCATGTAGCCTCAAAGGCTCGAAGAAAAAAAATGATGAAGTATGCCAAAGGTTACTTTGGTAGAAGGAAAAATGTATGGACGGTTGCAAAGAACGCCATTGAAAAAGGATGGCAATATGCTTACCGAGATAGAAAAGTTAAAAAGAGAGAGTTTAGAGCCTTATGGATACAGCGTATCAATGCAGGTTCAAGACAATATGATTTGAGCTATTCTAAATTTATGGGATTGCTGAAAAAGAAGAGTATTGGAATCAATAGAAAGGTACTTGCTGATTTGGCGATGAACAACGAAAAAGCTTTTAAGGCAATCGTAGATACTGTTAAAAAATAGTTTAATAAAAGTCCAAAAGGCCATTTGATTGATCAAATGGCCTTTTATGATGCCTTGAGAATTATATCTACTGGTTGATACTAATATTGATATTGGATATTTCTTACTTTCTTATGTTCAATAGCGACAAGGTTTTTCCCTTATAGGAACGCCCTATAGGTATAACGTGATGTCCCATTTCGATTTCATTTGAAGTAACTGTTTTAATATGATCTATAGCTATTGTGTAGCTTTTGTGGATTCTTATAAATTTATCACGGGGTAATTGGTTGGTAAAATTCCCAATATTTGTATGGACAACATGTTTATCATACAATGTTCTTATCAAAATATAATCCTTTAATCCTTCTACAAACAAGAGATCTTTGTAGTTTATTCGCATAAATTTTTTATTGACTTTTATGAATGTGTGATTTTTCTTGTAATCTTCTGTTTTCGATGTGACTTTTGATTGATTTAAAGAATAAATTTTAGCTATACATTTTATAAGTCTTGTGACATTAAGGGGTTGTATTAAGAAGTCGACAATATTATGATGTTCATAGCAGTTAACTGCCAATTCGGGTGTCTTTGAGATCACTATGATTCTTATTTCAGTATGCCAGAAATTAACTAAATCAAATATATCAATTTCAATAAAATCGTCAAATATGAATATGAATTCAACAATATGATTTTCAATACTAGCTTGTGCATTTTTTAATGAATTTGTATTTCCTGTAATGTGGAAATCAGAATATTCGAGAATTATTTGCGCTAAATAGTCTCTATTAATTTCATTATTTCCAATGATTAATACATTTTTCATATATGAACAGTTAAATATAGATTATATATAACAATATTGCGTTAAATAATATAAATATTGTTGTTCGTATAAAACATATAATTAAGTTTTTATTTTTTGATCTCCAAAGAATATTTTTTTTTAACTATGTGTGTGGTTAAATCAGTGTATAACGAGTGTCGACCTATTCAACCGGTGAAATAAATGTCAAAAAAATATGTGATTGGAATTGATGTGGGAGGAACCCATACACGAATAGGTCAAGTAAATGCTAAAGGGGAAGTTCTTGAAAGTCAAATGTTGAGGACGGCGGAATATGTGGATGCAGCTACTTTTCTTCAAGATTTGATAAAAGTGATAAAAAGCATGATCGGTGACCAGAAGGACTCATTTCTTGGTATTGGAATGGGGGCACCAAGTGTCAATGAGCAAAATCAAACGATTACCTATGCTGCTAATCTTAATTGGAATAGTGGTTTAGACATTGTTTATGAATTAAGTGAGGAATTTTTAGTGCCGGTAAAGCTTACCAATGATGCCAATCTCTTAGTTCTGGCCCATCAGCAATTTGATGATGTTTTATTGTCAGATTTTTTTGTTGTAACTCTAGGCACTGGTCTTGGTGCTGGTATCTGTTGTAATGGGAATCTTTTGAAGGGTAAAGATGGTTTTGCAGGAGAATTGGGACATGTGATAGTTAAGGATTCTGGAAGATCATGTTTTTGTGGTAAAAAAGGATGTCTTGAGACCTATGTCTCTGCAAATGGGATGATACGTACCGTAAATTCACTAATAGCTCAATTTAATAGTTACGAAGGATTATTACTCGATTTGTCCACGTCAGATTTAACTGCTAAAATGATTACCGAATTGGCAATTTCTGAAGATGAAATAGCGAAAAAAGCCTTGAGTTTGACCGGTCAAATGTTAGGTAAGGCCCTGGCCAATATGGTGGCTTTATTTAATCCTCAGCACATTTATTTGGCAGGAGGCTTAACAAATGCGGATCAGCTTTTGTTATTGCCTACACGTCAGTCTTTCCAAGAGCATTTATTAAATGTGTATCCTGATCAAATTTTGATAGAAAATTCAAAATTTCAGGAAGATAAAGGCGCACTTTTAGGGGCTTCAGTATTGATATGGCAATTAAATGAATCTTAACTTTTTAAATAAAATGTATTCACCTATAGATTATAAATATGGATCATAAAGTTTTGACTAAAGAAAAGTGGGAGGCATCACCTTTTACTAAAAAAGAGAAAATTCATACACAGTTGTACGAAACTTCATTGTCTGCATCTAAAGCCATATCGCTTGAAATAGCTGATATGATTAGAAAAAAACAAGCCATCGGTGAGTATTGTGTATTGGGATTGGCTACCGGATCTACACCAAAAAGCGTTTACAAAGAGTTAATTAGTTTACACAATGAAGAAGATTTAAGTTTTGAAAATGTAATTTCTTTTAATTTGGATGAATATTATCCTATAGATTCAAATGCCTTGCAGAGTTATGTTAAATTTATGGATGAGCAGCTGTTTAATCATATTGATATAAAACCTGAAAATATTTACATACCCGATGGAATGCAGAATAAAACATCAGTGTCTGATTTTTGTTTTAGTTATGAAGAGAAAATAGACAAATATGGGGGTTTAGATATTCAAATTTTGGGCATTGGAAGGACAGGTCATATCGGATTTAATGAACCGGGGTCTTCATTTCAGTCAATCACTCGGCTAGTCAACTTAGATTCAATTACTAGAATTGATGCAGCTAGTGATTTTTTTGGTGAAGAGAACGTTCCAATTAAAGCCATAACTATGGGCGTCGGAACTATTATGAAAGCACGGCGTATTATTATCATGGCGTGGGGTGAGGCCAAGTCTGGCATTGTGTCTCAAGCGATTGAAAACTCACCAGTAGATAATGTTCCTGCGAGTTACTTGCAATTTCATCCCAACGCCTCTTTTATTTTAGATACAGCGGCAGCATCTGATTTATCACGAAGAAAAATCCCATGGACTCTGGGTGTTATTGATTGGAGTCCTGAATTAACGAAGCGAGCGGTGATTTGGTTGTGTCAAAAGTTGAGAAAGCCTATTTTGAAATTGACCGCTAGAGATTATGGTGATCATGGAATGGGTGATTTAATTTTAGAAAATGATACGGCATATAATATCAATATTAAGATATTTAATGAGCTCCAGCATACGATAACAGGTTGGCCTGGTGGTAAACCAGATGTGGATGATACTTACAGGCCTGAAAGAGCACTCCCTGCTAGAAAGAAAATTATTATTTTCAGTCCACATCCAGATGATGATGTCATTTCTATGGGAGGCACATTTTTGCGTTTGGTTGATCAAGGACATGAGGTTCATGTTGCCTATCAAACTTCTGGAAATATTGCTGTTTTTGATGATGAAGTTGTTCGTTTTGCAGATTTTTATGTGGATCTAAAAAATAATTATGAGGATCAACCCGTAAAGACTAATTCCTTGTATAAAAAGGTTCTTCAAGCAATAAGTAATAAAAAGTCTGGAGAAATTGATACTGATATTGTACAAAATATTAAGTCATTGATTCGTAGGGGTGAAGCAAAAGCCGCTTGTAGATACGTTGGCATTCCAGATGAGAATGTTCATTTCCTTGATATGCCCTTTTATGAAACTGGGGTTATAGAAAAAAATCCAATTGGTGATGCGGATATTAAGATTATAACAGAGTTGATCAAAGCCATTAAACCAGATCAGATATATGCTGCTGGAGATCTTTCGGATCCACATGGAACCCACCGTGTTTGCTTGGATGCTATTTTTTATTCCATAGATTCACTCAAGAAATCATCTTTTATGAGTAATTGTTGGTTATGGCTGTATAGAGGTGCTTGGCAAGAATGGTCGGTAGAAGAGATAGAAATGGCTGTACCTTTGAGTCCGAGTGAGGTGCTCAGAAAAAAGAAAGCTATTTTCAAACATCAATCACAAAAAGATACAGCTGTTTTTCCAGGAAGCGACGAAAGAGAATTTTGGCAGCGTGCAGCTGATCGAAATGAAGAAACAGCTCATAGATATCATCAATTAGGCTTAGCAGAATATGAAGCTATTGAAGCCTTTAAAAGATATTATTTTTAATTTCATCTATTTTTATTGTGCGTAACATTTTAGATTTTTTTTATAGGTTGAGTATCTAAAGAATTCAACTATAGAACGTAAATAGCTAAAAAATGGATTTGATTTTTTTAATGTTTTCCGGCATAATCCAATGCGGGTGTTCTATTACCAATAATGGGCTCGTATTTGAAGTCACTTCCTCGTCTTTGGTATAGTTCCAATTTGGCTTTATCAATAATTGTTGGATTTTCAAATAGGTCCATAGCTGTCATGGCCATAGTTTTGGCGGCTACCATCATTCCTTTGAAACCCATAGAGTTTCCTCCTGCTGCTACCGCTTGCCAGCTATGTCCAGGTGTGCCAGGGGGCCAGGTCGCAGCAGACATACTTACAAGCGGTACAATCCAGCTTACATCACCCGCATCGGTTGAATAATTTCCAGGTATTTCTGAAATGGAGAAGGGCTTTACTGAAGCAGCCATTTCTGGAGTTAAACCTTCAGAATTAAATGTTGTCATCAGTTTTTTGGCAAATATATACTCTTCTTCGGTGTAGTCCACACCACCTACTATTTTCAGATTAGCATGTACCACTTCAGATAATATTCTATTGGGAAGAATATTGAATGAGCCGCCAGTCATTTCATAATTCATAGAAGTGCCTGTTCCCATTGCAGCCCCCTCAGCAGCTACTATGGATCTGCCTAAAAGATCTTTTACGACACGCATGTCAGGATGTCTAAAAAAATAATAGACTTCGGCATTGGCAGGTACAACATTGGGAGCTTCTCCTCCCTTTGTGATGACATAGTGCATTCTACTGTCTGAGGGTATATGTTCGCGCATCATATTCATCATATAATTCATGACCTCTACTCCATCTAAAGCACTTCTTCCTCGCTCTGGTGCCCCTGCGGCATGTGTCGATATACCTTTGAATCGATATTTAACAGAGGCTATGGCAAGGTTGGATGTTACTCGAACGGAGTTTTGATTACCTGCATGCCAATACATAGATATATCTACATCGTCAAACAAACCTTCACGAACCATATATACTTTGCCTGATCCACCTTCTTCTGCAGGGGTGCCATGTATTCGTAGTGTACCTTTTACTTTATTGTTTTTCATCCAATTTTTTACTTCTACAGCTGCCGAAACAATACCTGTACCAAATAGATGATGTCCACAAGCATGTCCTGATTGATTACCATCTACTCTTTCTTTTCTAAAAGGAACAGCTTCTTGAGATACTCCAGGAAGTGCATCAAATTCAGCCAACATACTTATTACTGGTTTTTCTGAGCCATAAGAAGCGATAAACGCTGTAGGTAGTCCAGCTACCCCTACTTCGAGGGTGAACCCTTCATTTTTTAAAATATCTTGAAGTAGTTGAGAACTTTTATATTCTTGATAGCCTAATTCAGCATGTTTCCAGATGGTCAAAGCGGTATTATGATAAAAAGATTTTTTTTCGTCCAAAGCGACGATTATTGACTTTTTATCGTTACTGATTTTTTGTGCCAAAACAGGTGAAAAAATAAATAAAAAATAGATTGAATAGATGAAGAGCTTTTTCATAAAAAAGAATTATAAGTTCCTAAAGACTTTGTTTTAGATACAATTGCACCATTAAGATACCATTAATTTCATGAATGGAGACTTAAGAGATTATTTAATTTTCCAATCATATTTTAACTTTTGATGATTTAAGATTACATATGATATGCTCATCTTCGCAAAATTTACCAATAATGTTAGTAGTTTTATAAAAAAATATATCCTAGCTATTTCAATGTAACCATTTTAAATGTGTTTTATGAAAACTTTTTTCACCTTCTTCGCCTTCCTCTCTTTGGTATTTATGTTTGAAATTAAGGCACAAATTCCTGTTTCAGATTGTCCTGCTTCACCTTATGCGATTGAAATTACGCAACCTGATCATACGAAAATCAGTATCATGGGCAAGGGTACTATGATGAATTCGTGGACAGAAACTTTGGATGGGTATAGTATAGTAAAAAATAAAGAGGGGATTTATGAATATGCTCAAGAAAATAACGGGCAATTATTTTCCTCTGGATTTTTAGTGGTCGAGAATGGTCAAAACTTAGATAAGCAAAACTTTCTTGATAAACAGGCTAAGCACTTAAGACCAATAATTACTACCGAAGAATTATTAAATTCTAGTAATATGAGATCATCCGAGAAGGATGATTCAAAAGTTGATTTGGCATTTCCAAAAGAAGGAATTCATAAACTTTTGGTTTTATTAATTGATTATCCAGATTTAGTGGCAACACATACCGTTAATGAATTCGAAAATTTTATGAATCAAGAGAATTACAACAGTACAGGTAGTTTTAGGGATTACTATCTTAAAGTGTCAAATAATAAACTAGATGTAAATGCAGATGTGGTGGGATGGTATAGAGCTGACAGTTCTTATGAATATTATGGTAAGAAACACGGTTATGATAGGACGAAAGGTTTGGTTCGTGAGGCAGTCGATGCCGCAGAGGATGCGGGTATTGATTTTTCTATTTATGATAATGATAAGGACGGTTATATAGATGGAATCATTTTAGTTCATGCAGGACAAGGTGCTGAAGAGGGGAGTCTAGAAGATTATATTTGGAGTCACCGGTCTGCATTAGGTGGTGAATATTACAGAACATATGATGGCACCATTATTAATTATTATATGGTGAATCCAGAGAGGCGCATTTGGTCTAATAATGGCGCAGGAGGTATGGTTGGTATAGGTGTTTTCTGTCACGAATTTGGTCATGGCATGAATTTACCTGATTTATATGATATCGATTATAGTTCTGCAGGTATAGGTAGTTGGGGATTGATGGCTGGTGGAGGTTGGCTAGGTGATGAAAAAGTTCCTGGATTTATGTCTGCTTGGAGTCGAATTAATTTGGGGTGGATCATCCCAGAAAAGGTAACAAACGGTTCTTATTCATTGGATGCATCAACATTAAGTACAACTGTTTATAAGGTAAATACCTCTGTTCCAGGAGAATATTTTCTACTTGAGAATAAACAGCAAATTGGTCAAGATTCATTTATAAAAGGTAGTGGGCTAGCTATTTGGCATATTGATGATAACAAGAGAGTAACTGATAATTCTGACAATTCTGATGAAAGTCATAGATTGGTAGATTTGGAGCAAGCGGATGGATTGGGTCATCTTTATATGGAAGATGGTGCTTCTGATGACGGAGATCTTTTCCCTGGTAGTGCCGAAAATACTTCATTCACAGATGTTACCTTACCTAACTCGAAAACTTATGATTTATCCTCATCAGGTATTCAAATTACTGATATTACAAATGTAAGCAGAATAGTTAATTTTAATGTCAGTGGTGGAGATGCGAGATATGATCCAGTTGATGTAATATTTTCTCTAGATCTTTCCAATTATGCGGGCGCTCAAACACCTCCTTATATTTATGGTGAATGGGACAATTATTGCACAAATTGTAATTCTATGACAGATACTGACGGTGATGGTGTCTGGACTGATACGATTAGCATGGGAAGAGGTGAATATCAATTTATTTTTTTAACGGGGGTCGCTTTTGTCTCCGGAACTGCTTACGAAAACTTTGATGGATTAGCTAATTCTTGTAATATTTTGTCTGAGGCAGGTTCGGTTTTTACCACAGATCATTATTTTAGAAGCTTACAGGTTACAGGTGAAACAGAATTTCAGTTGTATGGGGGAAATACGGTCAAATGGAATGATTGTCCTGCAATTTTTATGAACATTACTGCTGCAAACAGTATAGGTGCTATAGCTGATAATATGGTATCTAATGATGATTCCTTAGCACTTACTTTTACCAGTAGTCAAGGAACTTCGGATTTTACAGCTGATGATATTACTGTTACTGAAGGCCTGATTAGTAATTTTGCGTCGACTAGTGCTTTGATCTATTCGGCTACCCTTATTCCATCAGCTGATGGACCTATCACTGTTGAGGTGGCAGCAGGCACTTTTACCGATGCAGCAGGTAATGGCAATACGGCGGCATCTCAGTTCAATTGGACTTTTGATGGAACTTCACCTTCTATGGAAATTTCCGCTGAGAATATTGAGGGAGCAGTGGCTCAAGGTATTACTTCTAATGATACCACTCTAACTATAACTTTCACGAGTAGTGAGGAAATTGAAGATTTTACAGTTGATGATATTACTGTTACTGGAGGTCTCATTAGTAATTTCGTGGCGACTAGTGCTTTGATTTACACGGCTACTCTTACTCCATCGGCTGATGGGGCTATCACTGTTGATGTATTGGCAGCGACTTTTAAAGATGCAGCAGGTAATAACAATGTTGCGGCATCTCAGTTCAATTGGACTTTCGATTCTTCTTCACCGATTATGGAGATCACAGCGGAGAATACTGAAGGTCAAGTTGCTCAAGGAACGACATCTAGTGATGCTAACTTAATCCTTACCTTCACGAGCAGTGAGGAAACCGGAGACTTTACAGTCGATGATATCATCGTCACTGGAGGAATTATTAGTAGCTTTTCCGCTATTAGTGCTTTGGTTTATACGGCTATTTTGACGCCATCCAATAATGGAACTATCACAATTGATGTGGCAGCAGGTGCTTTTGTAGATGCAGCAGGTAATAGCAATACGGTAGCACTTCAGTTCAATTGGACCTATGAGGAAGAAGTTCTATATATTGATTTAATGGGGCAATCCATGCCTTTCACCTTTTATCCAAATCCGGCTAAAGATATTATACATATAAAAGCTTCTAATACTAAAGGGGTTGAGGTTCTGGAGATATTCAACTTGTCTGGAAAGAAGGTTCTCAAATTTAATAGTGATGTAGTAAAAGTAAATTTGGCTGGATTATCTGAAGGAATTTATTTGATAAGATCAAAAAACAAACCATTACGCTCGCAAAGATTAATCATTTTAAAATAACTATTACATAATAAATTTATCTATATTCAACTAAATAAAGGTTTTTATTTGAAGAATAAAGCAGAGTAACGTTGAATTAACATTTTTCTTTCAATAACTGATCTCAATCACTATCTAGACTTTTTTCTTGCTTCTTTTTTCTCCTATCCTCTTAGGCTTTTTTAGTAGAATATATTCAATCTTTAATTTCGGCGTAAAAGATAAATTTGTAGACGTGATTATAGCGATTTTTGAATACCAGAAAAGATTGCTATTTCTCCAATTTTTGCTTTCCTTTTTTTATGACATTCTATTGAGTAAAATATCAAAACCAAGTTTTGTTGCAAAAGGAATTTTTTATACTTAGTTTACTATTGATTAAATTTAATTAACTGTTTTAGTATATAATTAAAACAAGCTTTGAATCAATTATTTTTTACTTTCATCATTTAACTATCTCTCTCATGTCTGATTATAGAAATAAAAGTCTCTTATGGCTAATGAAAAATACCCTTAATTTCGATAGTATTCCTCCTCCTGCTGATTATTTGAATTATGGGAAAGCATTATTAATTTGTTGTAAAGGAGATGGAGTTATTGGTAATGAAGAACGTGCATTTGTCATTGGTTATTTTGCGGCTTTTGGCTGTCCAGATGATGTGTTAGATGCCTTGTCGGGTTATAATGGTGACGGAGATCTCAAGGAAATCGTCGGATCTTCTCCCCAACTTCAAATGACGAGTAAAGCAGCTATTTACGATGCTATTAGAGCTAGTGATGCCGATGGGGAATTAGCTGATGGAGAGCTTGATGTAATAAAAAGGATTGCTTCTATGGTAAATGTGAGCTCCTCAGAGGTTGATGACATTATTGCTGTCTATCGTGCGGAACAAGCCATTAAAGACACGCGCTTGCAAATTACATATCCAAATGGGTCACCTTATTGATGTTTTAGTATGTCAAAATCTGCAAGTCTGAACCAAAAGTGAAAGTTCTTTATAGAATTAATCTTACCATTATCATTTAAAATTTTATATTTTAAAAATAAATCTATGGTGATTAACAGTAATGATAAAATAATTTTTGATGTCATTGTTATTGGCTCAGGAATAGGAGGGTCTTCTATGGCTGCAATTCTTGCTAAGAATGGGCACAAAGTGCTTAACGTAGAAAAAGGTCAACATCCCAGAACTACATGGGGTGAAGCAACATTGCCCCAACTATCTTTTTGGATGTGGTTAATCAGTGAACGATACGATTTTCCAGAGATTAAAATATTGGCAGATGAGCGTAAAGTGACACAAAATATCGCCAATACTTGTGGAATTAAAAGGTCTATAGGATTTGCCTATCATAGAGAAGGGGAAAATCATGACATGCTGAAAGAATCTCATCAAATTTTAGCTCCTGAACTTCCGTTTCAATCTGAAACACATTATTTCAGAGAAGATGTTGACCTATACATGGCTGAAGTTTCAAAGAAATATGGTGTTCAATTAATGGAGAATACAGAAGTTACTGCATTTAAACAAGATGAAAAAGGAGTAACTATTACCACGAATGAGGGAAAGGAATATCAAGGTCGTTATTTGATTGATTGCTCCGGTAAGCAATCCATAGTATCCAAGACATATAAACTGCATGAAGAGCCGACAAGATTAAAAAGTCAAACACGTGCTATTTGGAATCATTTTGAGGGAGTCCGAGTGTTTGATAAGATGTTTACAAAACAGGAATTACCAGGTATGAAGCATAGATGGCATGACGGCACTTTGCATCATATTTTTGATGGAGGCTGGTTTTGGATTATCCCATTTGATAATCATGATAAGTCAAATAATTCTATCTGCAGCATTGGTCTTATGTTGGATTGCAGAAAATATCCTAAAAATTCAAGTCTTACTCCTGAAGAGGAATTTGAGATGTTTGTCAATAAATTTCCTACCGTTGCTGAGCAAATGAAGAATGCAAAGGCGAAAAAAACTTATTTAGGTACCGATAGAATTCAATATTCTTCGCAAAAGACAGTGGGAGAAAGATATTTCATCACTCCACAAGCTTATGGAGCAGTTGATGCTCTCTACTCAAGAGGAATGATTAGTACCTTTGAAAGTATGTATATGTTTTTGAATCGTATTTTAGGAGCATTAAACGATGATGATTTTAGTTTAGAGCGCTTTGAAAAATTTGATGATCTTCATAGGAGTCAGTTAGATATGCATGATAAGACTGTGGCTACTGCTTACAAAGCATTTGGTAATTTTGATGCCTGGAGTATTTGGGTGAAAGTTTGGATTGCTTCCAAACTATATGGCGATATTTGGTTGTTTCGAAGTGTCATGAAGTGCATGAGAAAGCCAGATAAAAAAATACTTGAAGATTTAGATTTTATCAAAGCACCTTTTTTAGAACCACTGCAAAAAATCATTGATTTAGCTTTCGATTTATTTACTCAGGCAGAAGAGGATAAAATGACTTGGTCAGATGCCTCAAAGGCAGTTAAGAATGCATTGGCCGATGCAAATTGGTTACCCCATCAACAAATTCCATGGGCAGAGATTGAAAAAAGACATTTAGACTTTACACCAGAATTAAAATTGCCTTCTATAATATTATGGGGTAAAACTAAATCACCTAAATGGGTTCAAGAGCAAATGTTTGATTTTCTTCCTACTCCTTTAATTAAAATGAAGATTAAGGAGAAATTAGGGATGAAAGTTTCTGCTTAAAATATATTGTTTATAAATTATCAAAAATATTTTGGGAGTATTTATTAATGTCAATTTCTCATTAATAATAGCTAAATCAAAAACAAAATAAGCCAACTTAATTTCACGGTAATAAACTTGATAATTTCCACATAGAAATAGAAATTTTTCCTATATGAGTTTATTACAAAATAAGGGCGTATTTTTTGAGAAAAATTTTGATAAAGGAGCTATTTTTCTTTAACAGAAATTGGTGTACGCTTAGAAAATAATTAACTTTTGTTCATATAAACGGCCTGATTGAAATTAAAATAAGAACACCCT
The DNA here is from genome assembly GCA_002691385.1 of Flammeovirgaceae bacterium. GTDB lineage: Bacteria > Bacteroidota > Bacteroidia > Cytophagales > Cyclobacteriaceae > UBA4465. The sequence goes on from NZHT01000101.1 coordinate 18,364, forward strand.
AAATAAATTAGATAAGTAGGGGTACTTACTATCAGAAATATACCGGTTGAGAATATCTCTATTAAAACATTTAGAATACTTAAATACTATGGTAATTAGTATAATTGTAAATATATGTATCTATTTTTATATATTAAGATTCCTGTAAATAAAAAATATATTAAGAAAATACTATAAAATTGGTTTATTATTTTTTTCACTTATTTTTTAGAGTATCTACTTTTAAAGTTATTGTTATGAAATTATTAAGGCCTTTCATTTATATTATTCTATTGATATTATTTAATTTTTTCAATCTGTCCACTACTATAGCTCAAAGGGTTAATGAACCTGTAGATCCCTCATTTTATGAAGGATATAAATGGCGAAATATAGGCCCAAATAGAGGAGGAAGATCACTTAGTTCAACAGGGAGTCCAGGTCGGATTAATGAATATTATTTCGGAGCAACAGGAGGAGGATTGTGGAAAACAATCGATGGGGGTAATGATTGGTTTCCTGTCACTGATGGTCAAATCAAATCTTCTAGTATTGGAGCAGTTGCTGTGGCAGAAACAAATCCTGATATCGTCTATATTGGAGGAGGGGAAACACAGCTAAGGGGAAGTATTACACAAGGAGAAGGTGTCTATAAATCTATTGACGGAGGTAAAAATTGGAGAGATCTTGGGCTTAAGGAAACTCAGGCTATATCCAGAATTAGGGTGCACCCTACCAATCCTAATATAGTTTATGTAGCTGCCTTAGGCCATCCTTATGGTGAGAATGTGCAAAGAGGTGTTTTTCGTTCAATAGATGGGGGTAATCATTGGGAAAAAATACTATATGTGAGTGATCGTGCAGGTGCAGCAGACCTCATTATTGACCGTACTAATCCTAAAATACTTTATGCGTCAACGTGGCAAGTATATCGTAAGACATGGAAAATGTGGGGTGGAGGTCCGGATAGTAAGCTTTTTAAGTCGCTTGACGGTGGAGATAACTGGATTGAGCTTACCAAAAATCCAGGTATGCCCGAAGGTCCAATAGGTAAAATTGGTGTGACCGTATCTCCAGCTGATCCTAACCGCATTTGGGCTGTTATTGAAGCAAATGAAGGTGGTATTTTTAGATCTGATGATGGAGGATGGACCTGGTTACGTGTGAACAGTGAAAGAAAATTAAGGCAAAGGGCTTTTTATTATTCAAGAATTTATGCGGATCCATTAGACCGAGAGACCGTGTATGGTCTAAATGTCCAATTTTGGAAATCAACAGATGGAGGTGTTACTTTTGACGAAGAAATTAAAGTACCCCATGGTGATAATCATGATCTATGGATCGATCCAAATAATCCTTTGCGCATGATAAGCTCAAATGACGGAGGAGGGACAGTCTCTGTAAATGGAGGAAAGTCATGGACGGAAGAAGATTATCCTACCACTCAATTTTATCACGTAATGACTACGAGTGATGTGCCTTATCATGTTGCTGGTGCTCAGCAAGATAATAGTACTCTTGCTATGCCATCTGATGGATGGAGTCATAGACAAGCGAGAGGACCTAGAGATGGCTGGTACTATCCTGTGGGTGGAGGTGAGAGTGGATGGATCACACAAAGTCCCACGAATCCAGATGTTTTTTATGCTGGGAGTCAAGGGGCATTGTTAACAAAGTATAACAGAAAAACAGGCCAAATTAGGGATATACAGGTTTATCCTCGATTTTTTTCAGGTGAGCCTTCGAGTGCTTTGCCTGAACGTTGGCAATGGACTTTTCCAATAATGTTCTCCCCATTGGACGATCAGGTTATGTATACCTGCTCTCAACATGTTTGGAAAACCACTAATGATGGTCAAACATGGGAGAAAATTAGTCCAGATTTGACCTATGCAGATCCAGCAACTTTAGGTGTTACTGGAGGTGTAATTACTAAAGATATGAATGGCCCTGAAATATATGCGACTGTATTTGCTTTAGCACCCTCTAATCACGACATCAACACGATATGGGCAGGATCTGATGATGGCAAGGTACATATTACAAGAAATGGAGGTAAGAAATGGATAGATATTACTCCTAAGGAATTACCTAAATTTTCTAGAATTAGTATCATTGAGGAAAGTAAGTTCAAAGCTGGGACTTTATATCTTGCTGCTAATCGTTATCAGACTGACGATCGAGAACCCTACGTTTTTAAAACCAATGACTTTGGCAAGACATGGAAAAAAATAATATTAGGCATTGAATCTGGCCATTTTGCAAGAGCTATTAGAGAAGATTTGGACAAAGAGGGATTGTTGTATTTGGCGACGGAACATGGTGTTTATATATCTTTTAATGATGGAGCAATTTGGCAATCTTTACAACTCAACCTTCCCGATACCCCTATACGGGATTTGGTTTTAAGGGATAATGATGTGATTTTGGGATCACATGGAAGAGGTTTTTGGATTTTAGACGACATCATTCCTTTTCGAAGTGCGTCAGGGTTGAATTCAGGAGATGAGGTTATTTTGTATCCACCTAGTGATCCTATTAGAGGAATTTATTCGGCTAAAATTCAATATTATTTGAAAGAACAAGTGGATACAGTTCATATAGATGTTTTAAATCAGAATGGGGAGCTTATTCATTCCTTTTCGGGATTTACTCCAGAGTACGTCCCAGATCCAAATATTTCAAGATGGATGCGGGGAGGTAGTACTTTGCCAACTACTGCTATAGGGCTCAATACATTTACTTGGGATTTGCGTTATCCCGGGGCGACCTCTTTTGATGGGATGATTATTTGGAGTGCTCGACCGCAAAGAGGACCCTTGGCACCTTTGGGGAATTATCAGGTCAAAATCAGGGTTGGTGAAGTACAAAAAACAGAAAATTTTGAAATTAAAATTGATCCTAATTTAGAAGAAATTACAGCTTCAGACCTTCAACTTCAGTTTGATTTAGCTATGCAAATTAGAAATCATACGAGTTTAGCAAATGAGGCGGTGATTAAGATTAGATCCATTCATGATCAATTAGAAACTTTGATGAAGAATCAGGAGCTGAGTTCATTAAATACTTTAGTCCATGAGTTCATTACAAAAACACGAAGGATTGAAGAAACCTTGTATCAAGTGAAAAATCAGAGTAATCAAGATCCTCTGAACTTTCCAATTAAATTGAATAACCGACTGGCTTCTTTGAGAAGAAGTGTAGAAAACGGACAAGCAAAACCTACGGATGCGTCTTATATAGTATTTGATGAATTGAAGGGGGAATTAAATCAATTGCTTAATCAATTAGATAAACTCTTGTCAGAGGATCTGAATTCTCTGAATAATGCCTTTATGGCTAAAGGATTCAAAGTCATTGAAATTGAAAAAGGCATTTAATTTTTTTCAATAATTTAGCTAAATAATTGTCCTAAAATAACATCATGAATGGCGGTAGGACTTAAGTTATTTGTAACTTCTTGTATACCAATATATACGGCTTTGTCTTCATTTTTTAAATGAATACGACCGTGAGATCCTTTAACGATGCTCGCATCCAAAGGAATGAAATCCATAAGTGTTCGGAATCCCATTTTTTTTCTGACAAGTTTTAAAAGGACTCTAGGTATGATCCACTTTTTTTTAGGATCGAAAAACATTTCTACGGGATCATAGCCAGGTTTGTTATGAATATCTACGGTCCGAGCAAAATCAGGAGCTTTTTTATCGTTTTCCCAATAATAGTAGGTAAACCAACATTTTTCTTTCGCAACTATTACAAGGTCACCACTACGGTCATGGTTAATGTGATGTGCTGACTGTTCATCAGTATTTAGTACTAATTCAATATCAGGATGAGCTCTTAAATTATCAATAATTTGTGATCGTTTGCTTTCATCATTTATATAAACATGGGCCACTTGATGATCAGCCATGGCAAAAGCTTTTGATGCCCCCGCATCTAGCATCTCAAGTCCATTTTCCTCTCGAACTTCTATAAGATCCATTGATCGAAGTAAGCGATTGATATGTATGGGCTGATCCACATCGGTTATGCCGTATTCTGAAAGTATATTTACTCGTACCCCCTTGTCTTCAAGATCCGAAATAAGATATGCACAGACCTTATCGATTTCAGCCAAATCCTTGTCAAGATAATTGGGGTCATGTCCAAATTTTTGGAGCACATAATCAAGATGGGGAAGATAGATAAGCATTAAGTCAGGATCATTCCATTCATGAACTTTTAAAGAGGCTTTAGCGATCCATTCGCTTGACTTTATGCTAGTTTTTGGACCCCAAAAATCAAAAAGAGGAAAAGTACCCAGCTCTTGTTGTAGTTGCTCTCGTAAATTAGGTGGGAAGGAATAGCAGTCAGGCACCTTTAATCCATCTGCACGGTATTGGGGCCTAGGTGTAACAGAATAGTCCACCTTTGAATACATGTTGTACCACCAAAACATATTGGCACAGGTGAAATTTGGATCTATGGCCTTGGCATTTTCCCAAATACTTGGAGCTTGAACCAGTTTATTGGATTGTCTCCAAAGTTTTACTTCTTGCTGCTCTTTAAAAAACCATCCATTGGCAACGATGCCATGTTCGCTAGGCCATTTCCCTGTAAGGTAGGTCGTCTGAGTCGAGCAGGTCACTGCGGGAAGTACGGGATCAATATAAGAAAGGTTTTTATCTTGTGTCCATTGATTCAAAAATGGAGTTTTAGATCCAATGATTCTTTTAGAGAGGCCAACTATATTGATGATTGCCGTTTTATTCAATTTAGACATGGTTATCTAAGGTGTGTTTCACCCAGCTTAATTCTCGAATGATACTATTGACCCTATCTATTTGCATATTTTCTGGTAATACTCCCCAGGTATAAGTTTCTACCTCTAGATGTTGAGTAAAAGGGACCTTCAACCATAGGCGAAGGGTTTCGATAATATCTTCTTGTGTAGAATAAAGTTTACCATAGGTTTCTGTAAATACTGGTACATGGAAGTGTGTCCTTATTTCATCATAAGTATTTTTTTCAAGGGAAGATAGTGCGGGACCTAAATCTTTATATCGTGTCAATTTTCCGTTCTTTTGCTTCACTACTGCTTGATGTAAATAAGTAGGCTCGTCAAAAGGTAAGAGCTCTAAGGGTACCCAACTTGAGTCTGTTTGATTTTGAATATTTCCTGAACTGAGCGCCGCACTTATTTGTATTCTTCCAATATTGATACCTGCATTTTTGATTCGTGAAAAAGCTTCTAAGGGCTTTTCAAAACCTACGGCAAAATGACAAATATCGTAGCACATTTGAAAATGTGTTCTAATGATCTGATCCGCCTCACTCTCCTTAACTCCTAGGCGATTTTTAATTTGTGGAAGTGCTTTGACCAATAAATAGTCATTGAAAAAAGAAACAAATTCTTGACTGGTTTCTATTACACCATCTGGCTCAGGTTCTAAGTCCAAGTGTAAGATTTTACCGGTTTTGTCTTTTAATTTTTTTAAAAAGTAGATCAGATCTGTGAAATGTTTACAAGCAATCATCTTCATATCATTTAGCTCCTCTTCTGTTCGATGCCAATGCCTATAAGAAATAGGAGACGTAGATACACCACCGTCCATTCCTTCAGGTAATAATTTAGATAAGATAAGAAAAAGTCTTTGGGTGTATGCTAACCGATCAGAGGTACTCCAATCGGGCTGATGGACTGTATCTTTTACTTTTTGATTATGAAAGTCGCCATAGGGAAATCCATTCATGGTAAACACATACATATTCTCTTTTCTTAACCATGATTGGAAAGCATTTAATTTGGTTTCTTTGATTAATTCCAAGGAGGCCAAATGAGACAAGCGAAGCCCTAGACCAAAGGGGGCTTCCGTTAAACCCTTACGCACTTGGGTTGTATGAGTTTTGAGATTGTGAAAGGTTTCATCCCAAGACTCACCTGGATGAATATTGCTACAGTAGGTTAAATGTGCCTGATGATGCTCAATTTGCATGAATGCATGATTTTTGTTGCAATAATAAGACTGCGTGATTTAGACTATTTTTATTCATTTCATGAACATTTAACTGGACACCCACTGCAGTGATTAAGGTAATGGTAAGTTGTCCGCCAAGATGAGCTCTAAACTCTTCCAATCCGGCGTGTACTTCAGGGTTTAAACCATGGTCTTCTTGGTTGATAAGCAATGGATGAAATAATGTGAATCCGAGCTGCACAAATACGGCATAGACTCTTTCAAAAATTGTAACGTCCAAAAAGCCTTCATTTACCGCATAGGCCAGATCCAACACGATTCCGATAGCGACTGCCTCGCCATGTTTTATCTCATATGCAGTGAGTTGTTCTAACTTATGGGCAGCCCAATGACCAAAGTCTAAGGGTCTTGAAGATCCCATTTCAAAGGGATCTCCTTGCGATGAAATATGATCAACGTGTAATTTGGCACAGTCAAAAATCAATTTCTCCATAGTTTCGGTATCTCGACGGTTGAGAATCAATGCATTATCTTCCAACCAATAAAAAAAATCAGCGTCTTTGATGAGCGCAACTTTGATTGCTTCGGAGATACCAGATCGCCAATCTCGGTCATTAAGAGTGCTTAAAAAAGCAAAATCATTAATCACCGCAATTGGAGGAGAGAAGGTTCCTAAAAAGTTCTTCTTGCCAAAATAATTAATACCATTTTTAACTCCTACTCCAGAATCATTTTGGGAAAGAACAGTAGTAGGTATTCTAATGTGCCTGATGCCTCGATGCCCTATAGCTGCTGCAAATCCAACCATATCTAATATAGCACCTCCCCCTATAGCAATTAAGTAAGCATGGCGGTCAATATTGTTTTGATGGATATAGTTGAGCACTTCATTCATCGTTTCCAGTGAGTTTTTTGCTATTTCTCCACCTGCGATTATCAGAGGTTCAACTACTAATTGTAAAGAGGGGAAAGATTTGATATAGGTTTTAATGATTTGGGGCAGAATAGCCCAGTGATCAAGAAGTCCTTGATCAATCACAAAACTTAACTTGACTTTTCCTCCAACACTAGGTGGTTGGAACAGATCAAATAGGAGAGTATTGGAGCAATGAAAGACCTCTCTTGTAAACAAGATATCATAACGATAATTAATAGAAAAATTTTGTTCAATAATGTTTTTATTCTGCTTTAGATTACGATTTTTCTTAGAAATTTTATTAAACTGCATAACTCATCTTTGAAAAAAGCGTATAATTTAAAAGTCTTCTTTATCGGGATTTAAATTTATTAAATTCCATGAATATCCTGCTTTCAAAGTTAGATCAAAATCATTTTCCAGACAATGCCAAGATAAAGGGAAGTCGATAAAACTAAGAACTGCTTAAGTGACAGAAAATTTTTTCGCCAATCCTAAGGAAATGGGTAATAAGAGAATTATACATAAGCCCAGAATCCAATGTCCAAATCCGGCGACATAAGAGGCATTAAGAGGGATGAGAGAAAGAACACCTACCTTAACGGCTATTTTTATAAATTCGGGACTGTTTTTAATGATTGCTTTGAGTTTTGCTTTTACATTCAGACCTATCCAAAACAAGATGAAGGGACCAGCCATCCAAATATCCATCCAGCCAAGAATCCCAATCCTTAAAAGCAAGCCAGTAACTATTAAATCCAAAGTTAAAGCCATGAGTATGGTCGACCTATTCTTTCCTAATACCTCACCTTTACTTGTGAGGGTAATGGCAGCAATGAAAATAACGGGAATCATACAAATCCATACTAAATGTGAATAGATAACAAGTGGTAAAATACTCATGCCCAGCATCAAATTTAATCCCCGACAAATGCCCATATTGAGTGATCCTATCACCAAAAAATCTTTTGTGTATCGGTCATAAAGAAGGGCCATGAGCGAGATAAGAATAGCAATGATCCCACTTTCAATATGGATTAAAAAGCTAAATAAGATACCTAGAAGTAATAATGTAGCACCAAAAATTTGGGCATTTTTTAGGGAAATTTGACCTCTGGGAAGTGGTCTTTCTGGTCTTTCAGTTCGATCAATATTTAGATCAAAAACATCATTGAAGACGATACCTCCAGCGTAAAGGCATGAGGTAGAAAGTAGTAGTAGAATAAGATTCAAAAGAGATGGGGTATTAAGCTCAAAAAAATATCCAGAAATCGCAGCTCCTGCCAAAATATCTGATGTAGCAGTAATGACATTTGCCGGCCTCAAGAGCACAAAATAAGGGTAATAATTCATATAAGCCTAGTTTTCTATAATTTTGGAGTCATCTGATTTTTTGGGAGGCTGGCCCCTTAAAACACTATTTCCTCCATAAAGGATGGATTGATCGAAATGCACGCCATCAGACCAATCGCTTTCTTTCATATTTCCACTTTGAGCATATGCTTCAAGGGCATTTTGATAGCACACGATCTGGACAATTTCATTTGAAATACCTTTATCTAGCATCAAATGAGCTGTTTTTGGCACTGATAAAGGATCACTCACACCCCAATCAGCAGAGCTATTTATAAATATTTTATTGGAACCATATTTCTTTACGACTGCTACCATTCGCTCACTGCCCATTTTGGTATTTGGATAAATGGTAAAAGCCGTCCAATATCCTCTTTCAAGTACTGATTCAACTGTTTCTTCATTATTATGATCAATGATAACTGTCGAAGGATCAATGTCATGCTCTTCCAATACATCCATACTTCTTAGGGTACCTCTTTTCTTATCTCTATGAGGAGTGTGTACCAAAATCGGGAGGTCTAATTCTTTTGCCAATTCAATTTGAGCTCTGAAATACTTGTCTTCAGCGGCCGTTTGATCATCATATCCAATCTCCCCAATGGCAACGACATTGTTTTTTAGAGCAAAAAGAGGTAACAATTCCATCACTTCTTCAGCCAAACTTTCATTATTTGCCTCCTTGGAGTTCAATCCAATGGTACAGTAATGCTTAATTCCAAATTGAGACGCCCTGAAGGCTTCCCAACCCACAATACTACTGAAATAATCCTTAAAAGAGCCCACTTCAGTCCTTGGTTGACCCAACCAAAAGGCAGGTTCGATAATTGCTACTATGCCTGCTTTTGACATAGACTCATAATCATTGGTCGTTCGAGAGGTCATGTGAATGTGGGGGTCAATAAATTTCATATTTTGTTATTAAGTTTTTGATAAGTTTTTTAAGACTTGGTTTTTATTTAAGAAGTCGGACCCTATTTGATCCCAACTTATATTTTCCAATTGTATTGACTGCATATTAAGCCATTGTTGGGCAACATTTAAATTACTTTCTTGAATTAACTTGAGCATCGCCTTTTGATGAGATTTGATGGGCTCAACCATCTGTTTCTTCATCTCAAAAAATTGCGCCTCAGTTAAATAACCTCGTATCATGCGCCATAATTCTGGTGTTACACGTCGTGATGCAGCCCAGCGTTCTAGGGCATAATTGAATAAGATATGGGCCAACTTTTCGTTCTTTCTTTCATCAATATCTTTAATTTGATAAATGGGACGCTCCATAAAAATGGCTTTTAGAACCATTTGATTCCATTGATCTTGACTAAAATGTTTAGCAGGATAAGAATTTTTAAGGGCAATGGCATCGAAAACATCTACTATATTGGTTCTAAGACCATTTACAACAATATGAGCATATTGATCTGCATTTTTTAGGTAAGGGATGGATTTAAAAATGGTAATTTGCTCTAGGTTATCTGCCACAGAGATCAGCTTTGTAATGTTTTGCACTGTTAAAAGAGGATAATACATCAAAAGTGAAAGACGACAGAGCTGATCTAATGTCCAATTTTCAATGTTAAATTCGGCATGTGTTAGATGAACAGTTTTAATCTGTGCTAGACTTAGTTGAAGATGATCTCGAGGAATTTTTTTATTTATAAGTGCAAATGAAATAAAGAAATCTTGAGCGGACTTGATTGAACGAAGCTTTTGATCCAACCACCTTTTGGTGTTTTTATTTTGGATTTCATTCAAGCAATATTCCTTTATTAATTCAGAAAGACTCACAAATTTATTTTTAAACATGACATAAGCTTAAATTATTGTTTGCCCAATTTAGATTATAAAATTAATGCAATTGTATGGGTTATATTTAGCTTAGATAAGTTTTTTACTTTCAAATCTAAATATATTTATAATGAGGAGTATTCTACTTTGAAGATGATAAAACTTTCATCAGTTTACCCAAGGAACTCCGAGCTCAATGAGTTCCTTTTTAGTTAATTTAATATTATTGACTTCCATCGAAATTGAAGTTAAAGGTTGGTCGAGTGTATCTGTTGGCATTCCAGCGATATGGTCTAGGACATCAAAACCTTTGAATAGCTGCCCAAAAATCATATAGTTATCATCAAGGCGTGGGATGCCATTGCGGTTATGAACAATATATAACTGACAACCGGCAGAGAGTTTTGACGGATTATCATCTCTTCCTGCACCTACTGCTCCGTAAATATGGCGAATATTGGGTTGAAATTCAGGATCTATTAAATAAGGTGAATCTTTAAATCCTTCTGGCGTATCTGGACAACCACCTTGTATTACAAAGTTTTTTATTACTCGATTAAAGGTTAGCGTATCCCAATAATGTTGATTGGCCAAGGAGAGGAAACTTTTTTTATGCTTTGGAGTTTCCTTGTAAAGCCAAAATAACATTTCTCCATAAGGCGTTTTGATTTGACCTATGTCGTAATACGTCGAAGAAGAAGGATTACAACTGGTAAAGATTACCATTAACAATAAGAGGGAACTATTTTTAAGAAGGGCAGTTACTTTAGATATTATTGGCATCTTGACCTTAAATATTACAAATATCAATACTTTTTTTAAGTGAGGCTAAAGCATCTTGCTGTTTGGGAATAAATTCTTGTGCCACATGACCAGTAAATCCAGTATCTGCAATGGCTTTCATGATGGCTGGATAATATAGCTCTTGTGTTTCATCTATTTCGTTTCTTCCCGGTACACCTGCGGTATGATAATGGCTAATGTAGTCCTTACTTTTTTTGATAGTAGCGATGACGTCTCCTTCCATAATTTGCATGTGATAAATATCATAAAGGAGTTTAAAGTTGGCACTGCCTAATTTGTCTACCAAAGCGATGCCCCATTTGGTATGATCACAGAGATAATCTTCGTGGTCTACTTTTGAATTGAGCAATTCCATGGTTAGTACAATGTTATGTTTTTCTGCTAATTTAACTACTGGATCTAATCCTTTTGCACAGATTTCCAAACCGGCTGAATCCGAGAGGCCATTGCGATTTCCTGAAAAACAAATAATATTTTTCAAGCCTGCATGAGCCGCTTTTGGGAAAGATGCTTTATATTCTTTTAGAAGATTTTTGTGATTTTGAGGATCACTGAATCCATTAATAATTCCCATTTGACTACCGTAAGCCATGGCGCAGGTCAGATCATATTTTTGTGCCGTTGACCATTGCTTTTCAGTTAGCAAATCTATTGAACTGATACCAATGCTTTTGGAAAATTCACAAAGTGCTTCTAATTCAAATTGATTAAAGCACCACTCACATACCGAATGATTAATCTTTTGAGAAAGAAGTTGAACTTCGTTATTACCTGAGGAAACAGTAGGTACACCCATTAAACCTAAAGTAGCTAAGCCGGATAAATTTTTAAGTGCTCGTTTTCTTGTGATTTTCATTGCAATTGTGTTTTAAATTAAAGCTAAATCAAGATGGTCAATGCTTTAGATCTTTAAATTACACAAATTATACTAGGAAATGTCTTTAAATTCTAAAAAGATTAAATAGAATTGCCTCCTATGAAGAAAAATATTATTACCCTACTTGCCTTAATTTTTCCAAGAATTTTTGTGAGGAAAGCATATAAGAAATTGACCCTTCCCAAATTTTATCCTTATCGAGAATATGAGAAGAATATTTTAGAGGATGCTCTGATTACAAATGTCACTTTCAAAAAAGGCAATATAAAAACTTATAAATGGACCGGCGGGCCAAAAAAAATTCTTCTAATTCATGGATGGGAGGGACGAGTCACTAATTTTTCAGTGTTGATTCATCAGTTAATTAAAGCTGGTTTTACCGTATATGGTTTTGATGCACCGAGTCATGGATTGAGCGATAAGGTAAAAACCAGTCTCTTTGATTTCGTTGATTTAGTGGGTGAAATGATTGAGCGCATTAAGCCAGAAATTGCCGTAAGTCATTCATTTGGAGCCGTAGCCACTATCTATTCATTAGCCCAGAATAGTGATTTGAAACTTGATAAGTATGTTCTCCTTACTTGTCCCGACAAGTTTCTTGAGCGAATCGAAGCAGTAGCTTATGATTTTGGCTTAACTAAAGGTGTTGTTAATCGACTGATTGTTAAAATTGAGCGTGACCATAATATAGATGTCAAGAAATTAAATGTTAGTGAGTTTGTCAAAAAGGCCAAAGTAAGCAAAGCATACATTTTGCATGATCAAGATGACCGACAACTTCCATTGAGTCAGGCGGTGTATGTCGATCAAAATTGGCCAAATTCAGAGCTTGAGATTGTTCAAGGTACAGGGCATTTTAGGATATTGCGGGATGAAGGAGTCATTGAAAAAATCCTTAAGTTTATAAAAAGCTAGTTAAATTCTGATCAAGATTTCATTAATCCTTACGATTCCAAAATAACATTCTTTATAAATTTTGCAACGAGTCTCGCCAAAGAAAATCCTGTAAAAATTCCAAGGGTATTGGCCAGGAAGTCCAACCATTCGCCATGTCTGTTGACATAAGGCTGGATTAGTTCTATAGTGCCACCTAATGAGATCATGAGAAGTAAATACAATAGGGTGTATTTGGGTTGAGTATAGCCGAGAGGTGCCACTAAGATAAGATAGGCAATAAAATGATAAAGTTTATCTGCTCCTTTCCCCATTATGGGTAGCTGAGGTAAGGGATACAAGCTTAAAAACAATATTATTAATAGAAGGAATATTGTTGTAGGCCTCCAGGAGCGTTGAATGATTTGATCAACAGAGTAGAGTAGATTTAATATATTCATTAAATGGGCTTCTATTAATCATATTGTTTTGAGTAATACATTTAACATACAAATAAAGTTAATTTGGGATGTTAATCGAATTAATCCTTTTAATTAAAGGCCAAATATTTTAATATGGTCAATTAAATAGGACCTCGCAAGTGCTCTTTTCTTGTTATATGGCAAAGATTGAGTTATTTCCCAATTGCTTTCTTATAAATATTGTAAAATATAGGTTTTTAAATGTGATGCAAACAGTGCAATCAAGTGCTAAAATATTTTAGCATAATTTGTGAAAGACTAATTTAGTACTCATCCTTATTTGATACATCTCTTAAAATAAGATAACCTCCTCAAAATGAGAAGGTTATCATTTTACTTGTGCGGTCTGGACCGGGCTCGAACCGGCGACCTCCTGCGTGACAGGCAGGCATTCTAACCAACTGAACTACCAAACCATTTAAGTTCCAAATTTAAACTCTTATTGGATCTTTTACAATACGCAAAGCTATAATATTTTGAAATTTTGCCATCTTTGTAGCTAAGCGATAAAATCTCTTAGTTTGAATTAAACTTAAGGCCTAAAAGAATATAATTATATGCTACTCGACTTTGAAAAACCAATTGCAGATTTAGAATCAAAACTCAATGATATGAAACAACTTTCTATTGAAAGTGATGTTGATGTTTCTCTAGCGATTAAAAAACTTGAGAAAAATATTGTTTCATTAAAGAATGATACTTTTAAAAATTTGACTAGGTGGCAACGGGTACAACTTTCAAGACATCCCGATAGGCCCTATACACTGGATTATATATATGAAATCACATCTGAGTTTGTAGAGTTATATGGAGATCGTAGCGTGGCTGATGATAAGGCGGTGGTTGGGGGATTTGCTGAGATTGATGGGAAAACTCTAATGATCATTGGTCAACAAAAGGGCAGAAATACCAAACAGCGACAAGAAAGAAATTTTGGTATGGCAAATCCTGAAGGTTATAGAAAAGCGCTCCGTCTTATGAAGTTGGCTGAAAAGTTTAATAAACCGATTGTAACTTTAATTGATACTCCTGGAGCCTTTCCAGGCATAGAAGCTGAAGAAAGAGGTCAGGGTGAAGCTATAGCTAAAAACTTAAAAAAAATGTTTGGACTTAAAGTTCCTGTGATCAGCGTAATTATTGGAGAGGGAGCATCTGGAGGTGCATTGGGGATAGCTATTGGGGATAAAGTACTAATGATGGAAAATGCTTGGTATTCTGTAATTTCTCCAGAAAATTGCTCAACTATATTGTGGAAAAGTTGGGATTTTAAGGAGCAAGCGGCAGATGTATTGAAACCGACAGCACAAGATATGTTAAAGCTTAAGCTTATCGACGAGATTATCAAAGAGCCACTGGGAGGTGCGCATACAAATTTGCAAGAGAGTGCTAATTTTTTAAAAAAAGCTCTATTGAGTAATCTTGAAACATTAGAAAAAAAATCTGCCCAAGATCGTATTTCAGATAGAATGGATAAGTTTGGGGCAATGGGCGTTTATAACTAATATCGTTTCGTTTACAATGGTCAGATCTAGTGAAGAGAACAGCATCAGTTTAATGCTTTCTGGATGGTGGTGTTGAACTGTCGCTCATCTTGGATATGATGAAGGCTCTTATTGAAAGAGAGTTTTATTTCTGTCGAATTTCTGGAAGCAGCATGGCCATTATGGTTTGCTATATTGTGAAGAGATTGCTTCTAACAAAATTTTGAAAATTTTAAATAGCCTCAATTACTTTAGTATTTTTGAATAATTAAGTGAATTTTTATAATTTATGATTATTCATTTAAATGGTAGATAAAATATTTGATATAGGCTATTACTATACCTTACAGCAATTAAATTGAGAAAACCTGAGTTTTTAATTAATAGTTATGTTCGAAATTAAACGAAGTTTTTTTAAATTTTGTTTTTGGATTTTGGGATGGAAAGTAGTGGGATATCCTCCTAAGATCAAAAAGTATATGATTACTGTGGCTCCCCACACCAGTGGCTGGGATTTTTTAGTGGGTATTGCTGCAAAAAATATTGTCAGATTAGAAGGTCATTTTTTGGGGAAAAAATCCTTATTTGAACTTCCCGTCATTGGACAAGTCATGCGTCACTGTGGGGGACATCCTGTAGATCGTTCTATCAAGTCAAATGTTGTGGATAATGTGGCTGAATTATTTGAGAAAAATGAAAAATTTGTGATGGTAATCGCACCTGAAGGAACCAGAGCTTATCAAAAAGACTGGAAAACAGGATTCTATTTTATTGCATTGAAAGCGAAGGTTCCTATTGTCATGGCCGGTTTTGATTTTAAGAGAAAACTTGTCGAACTCAAAGAACCCTTCATGCCCACCGGGGATATGATAAAAGACATCAAAATGATGAAGGAGTATTATAAAAAAATAACTGGTAAATATCCTGAATTAGGCGTTCATTGATCATGAACTACCCCCTTGGGTGCTTCTGAATTAAATTATTATTTTTTAGCCACCTTCTTCTTTGCAGTAGCCCGTTTCGTTCTTCTTTTGGGTACTACTTCGGGCTCCACTACTTCGATGACATCTGCTAAGATTCTACCACAATGTTCACAAATAATAATTTTTTTCTTTTCTCTAACTTCGGCTTGCTTTTGGGCAGGAACGACGTTAAAACACCCTCCACAGGCATTCCGATTGACAGGTACCACAGCGAGTCCATTTCGCATATTTTTTCTTAAACGTTCGTAAGATACCAATAGCCTTTGGTCTGCCTTTTTAGCCAGTGATTCTCTTGACTTTAGATATTTTTTTTCATCTTCATCTGATTCAGCAGTAATAGTTGAAAGCTCATTTTTTTTGGCGATCAGATCTTTTTCTCTTTCCTCTAGGCGATGCTTAGTTTCCTCTATCTCTGTATTCTTGAGTTCAATTTTATTGTATGCCTCTTTGATTTTTTTTTCAAGAATTTGGATCTCAAGATGCTGTAATTCCATTTCTTTGGTTATAGCATCATATTCTCGATTGTTTCGAACATTCATCTGCTGTTCTTCATATTTTTTTATGAATCTCTCAGCATCTTTGATGCCTGTTTTGTTGTTTTGAATCAGATTTTCGATTTCATTCAAGTCTTGATTTTGATTCTCAACTCTTGTTTGATAACCTGTTATCTCATCTTCAAGATCCATTACTTCTTCAGGAAGTGCACCTCTGATTTTGATTAATTCATCTAAAGCGATATCAATTTTTTGTAATTTTGATAATGACTCTAATTTTTTTGCTACCGAATGTTCCATGCAGAATTAAGAATATTTAATTGGATTTGTATTTACCTCAGACAAACGAACTGCAATATTAGTGAATTTTTCATTTAAAAAATCACATACCAATTGCTTTGTGAATACTTCGCTTTCATAATGTCCAATATCGGCAATTATTATACGGCCATCGGCTTCAAAAAAATCATGGTATTTAAAGTCAGAACTGATAAAAATATCGGCTCCCAATATACAAGCATCATTGAGTAAAAAGCTCCCTGATCCCCCGCAAACAGCAATTTTCTTTATATTTTCACCTATTAATTCCGTATGGCGAAAATATTTAAGGTCCATCGATGATTTTAGATGATCAAGAAATTTTGTAACTGGCATAGAATTTTCTAATTGGCCAATCAAACCCGCTCCTAAATTATTTTGATTATTTTCAAGAGAAGATAAATAATAGGCGACTTCTTCGTAAGGNTGTGCGGATTTGAGAGCAGATAAGACGGCATCTTTTTTATGGCTAGGTAAAATCACTTCAANTCTGCTTTCTTTTACAGATTCTAGCCGATCAAGACTGCCTAAAGTTGGATTTGCACCNGCTATAGGCTTAAAGAAACCTTCTCCCGTGACATTAAAGCTGCATTCTTTGTAATTTCCAATATGACCTGCTCCAGCTTGATGTAGTGCAGTTTGTATTTTTGATTTGTGTTCAATGGGCACAAATGTTACGAGCTTGTTTAATGTATGCTGCATAGGCCGAATGACTTGCCGATGCGTTAATTTGAGTCTATTTGCAATCATTCCATTAACACCATGCAAGAGATTATCTAAATTTGTGTGAAGGGCATATATGGCTAAATCATTTTTTATAGCTTTAATTAAACATCTATTAACCCAATGATTTCCAGATAGTTTTTTTATTCCTTTAAATACGATGGGATGATGAGATATAATCATATTGCATTGATGCTGTAATGCTTCTTCTATGACTGATTCTGTGAGGTCTAGGGAGATCATACAACCCTTAATGAGCATTTCTTCATCACCAACAATGAGACCTGAGTTGTCATAGGATTCTTGAAAAGGTAGTGGAGCCCATTCTTGTAAGCATTTCGTAATATCTTTGACTTTCATTTGATAAGTTTTATGGCTTGGTGGCAATTTGTTTTATTTCCTTTTGCGTTAATATACGATCTTATTACAAGATTTCGCAATCATTTATATAACATTAAACAGAAAACTTCAATAAAATTTGAAGCAAACGTCATTGGTGTTGGAAATCTTGAGGTAGGAGGAACTGGAAAGTCACCTATGATTGATTTTTTGATTCAATATTTTTTAAGTAAAAATAGGGGAATTGCTACATTGAGTAGGGGTTATGGTAGAAAAACACGTGGCTTTAGGTTAGGGCAGTCTTCTGATACAGCTGTGACTTTGGGTGATGAGCCAATGATCTATCAGAAAAAATATGGAAAAAAAATTTCAGTAGCTGTATCGGAAGATCGTGCCATTGGCATCCCTTACCTCTTGGCTTACAACAATGATATTGAGGTGATTTTACTTGATGATGCTTATCAACACCGATCAGTTAAGCCCAGCCTATCGATATTACTTTCAACTTTTAAACGTCCTTTTTATGATGATTTTTTGATTCCAACGGGACGATTGAGAGAAGCGCGACGGGGTGCATTTCGAGCCGATATTATCTGCTTTACTAAAGCTCCTGTGGATATTAGTAATCAAGAGCAAGAACAGATGATTGAAAGGACGCGGCAGTATCATCCGAATGTGCCTATTTTTTTCACCTCAATAAGGTACGGTGCCCTTGTTTCTTTTGGGACGGAAAAGGCCAAACAAAAAGTGATAGGCTTGGCAGGAATTGCTGATAACAATGCATTCAAGGCATACTTAAAATCAAATTTCGACTTAATTGAGTTTTATGAATTTTCAGATCATTATGATTATAAGACAGATGAAATCAATAAAATTGTCGAGATTATGGCGTATCATGATGCCATGCTCGTGACCACTGAAAAAGATTTCATCAAACTGGAATATTTTAAAAACCTAATCGCTAAAAGTTGTTTTTATTTGCCCATTGAAATTAAATTCATCAAAAGTCAATCGGCGTTTTTGAAATTAGTCGAAGATACCTTAATTAAATACCCAAAGTATTGATGCTGAAAATCGTAGTTTTAAAGTCTATTTTAATGGTTGCCTTTTTTATATGGTTGCCTTCCTCGATTTTTTCACAAATTTTAGATGATTCTACTGTTTTGGTTTATGGGCCCTCAACTTTGAATGTAATTTTGGAGAAAAATTTAAAATCCAATGATAAGAGATTGGTTTTTATTGATACCCTAATTGAAAATTTAGAGCGATTTACTGCTTATGATAGGTCAGATTATAAACTCCAAAACTTGGGTAATATAGGTACGGCGTTATTTCCCGTATTTTATGATTTGCCCAATGCCATAGGTGCACATGCGGGTTATCACGCTTTTGACCCTTTGACAACACGGCCCTCAGAGGTTAAATATTATGATACCAAGTCGCCTTTTATGAAATTAGACGTTGTATTTGGCGGAAAAAATAGATCCTTAGCCAATTTTAGTTTTACGCAAAATATTCAGCCTGATTGGAATTTTGGATTTGAGTATTATAGAAGTACAGCTGACAAACAAATCGGAACTGAAACGATCAACGATAGAAATGCAATTAATACAGTTTTGAGTTTACATTCAAGTTATAGACATCCTGATAGGCCTTATCAAGTCTTATTTAATTTGATTTCTTTCAATAATGACGTTGATGAGACGGGAGGTTTATACTTTGATGAGTTAGATTTTTCGATAGATAAAGAGGATAAATTTCAATATGAAAATAATTCCATTTTTCTGGAAAATGCCAAAGTAAAGGATTCAAGATTGACTTTTCATTTGTACCAGCAATATGATTTATTTAAAAATTTTCAATTATATCATCAATTTGATCAAGGAAGGCAAGTTAACTTATTCAGTGACTTTAATGAGAACAATGCAGGAGGAGGAGATTATAAGGATTATTATGATCAGTTTTTAATTGATGCGGACAGTACTTATCAGAAGTCAACTTTTCGTACCTTTTCTAATGAAATAGGTTTGATTGGAAAATTGTCTTCTGTGTTTTATCGTTTTTATTTCAAAAACAGATTGGTTAATCATGACGCGTTATATTTTAATCCTATGTCAAGAAAAGTAGAAAATTACTTGGGAGGCAGGGTTGATTTTAGATGGAAAGAGATTTTCGAAATACAAGGATCAGCAGAACTCATGCAAACGGGTGAATATAATTTTAAGGGTTCATTGAATAGTGAATTGATTAATTTAGAGTATAAAAGTGTGCTTTACCAGCCCTCTTCATTAAAGCAACGCTTTTTTGGCAATCATTATGATTGGGATCATGATTTCGATAATGTATTTTCCAATCAAATCAATGGATCTCTTTCTTTGAACTGGTGGCATTTTCAATTTATTCCTAAAATATCTTTAACTACCTACAGCAACTATGTCTATTTCAACGAAGATAAGACGCCAAATTCAGCCCCTGATGCCAATTTGATCAGTCAGGTTGGGGGTGAAATTAATCTTTTTCTTCCTACCAATAAAAATCTGGGTTATGGGTTTCATTTTAAAAATGAGGTCATTTTCACTGAAGTTTCAGGTGGTCAAAGTGACGTGTTTAGAATACCTACTACTTTCCTGAATATGAAGGCTTATTGGCAAGGAAGTTGGTTTAACCATTCGATTCCTGTACAAATTGGGATTGATGTTCACCACAAATCAGCTTATTATGCCAATGCCTATGATCCGGTAACCCAACAGTTTTATCTACAAAATGATGAGAAAATATTTGAAGGATACAGTTATCCAGCCAATCTTTTTTGGAATATGCGGATCGAAAAAGTTTTTCTCTTTATTAAATCGACCCATGTGAGTCAACCCAATAATGGTGGATATTTCGTTACGCCAAAATATCCTGGACAACAGCGTGCATTAGATTTTGGTTTTAAATGGTTATTTTTTGATTAATTGATGGAAAAAACAACATTACGCTTAGAGTTGCCTTCGGATCCGAGATGGATAAATATAGCTGAAAAAAATATTGAGCATATTTTGGTGGATCACGCTTTTTGCGAACAAAAAGCAGCTTCTTCCTGTATTTCTTTGATCATTCAATATCCTGAAAAAACGGCTTTAGTAGATCGTTTAAGCCCTGTTGTTACTGAGGAATGGTCGCATTTTGAGCGGGTAATAGCACTTTTACGCAAACGGGGTTATGAGTTGGGATATCCCAGAAAAGATGAATATGTTTCTGAGTTGATGAATGTGCTCAAAAAAGGAGGAAGTAGGGACCAGCAATTGGT